>JAGIAU010000086.1 GCA_017744755.1 Microbacteriaceae bacterium | reverse complement strand
ATCGAGGACTGCGTCGCCTTCGAGGACTCGAACATCGGGCTCGGCTCCGCGATCGCCTCCGGCGCGGTCGCGGTCGCGATCCCGTGGATCGTGCCGATCGTCGACCGTCCGGGCTTCCTCACGTGGGACACGCTGGAGGGCCGCAGTGTCGCGGACGTGCGCGCGCTCATCGAGTCCCGTACGGCGGAACGCCCCGCGCAGGCTGCCGAGGTCGCGTAGTGACGACCCGGCGCGGCCCCTTCGTCGTCGGCGAGCGCGTGCAGCTGACGAGCATCCGGGGCCGGATGAACACGGTGACGCTCGCCGAGGACGGGGCGTTCCACTCGCACCGCGGCTACGTCGACCACGCGGACATCATCGGGAAGCCGGACGGCACCGTCGTCCTGGCGAACAACGGCGAGGAGTACCTCGCGCTCCGGCCGCTGCTGAAGGACTTCGCCCTGTCGATGCCGCGCGGCGCCGCGATCGTCTACCCGAAGGACGCGGCGCAGATCCTCGCCCTCGCCGACGTGTTCCCCGGCGCCCGGGTCATCGAGGCCGGGGTCGGCTCCGGCGCGCTCACCATGTGGCTGCTGCGGGCGATCGGCGCGGACGGCTCGCTGCTCTCGGTGGAGCGGCGCGAGGAGTTCGCGACGATCGCGCAGGCGAACGTCGAGACCTTCACGGGGGAGCGGCCCGCGAACTGGACCGTGACGCTCGGCGACTTCGCGGAGGTCGTGCCCGCCGCGACGGAGCCCGGCTCGGTCGACCGGATCGTCCTCGACATGCTCGCCCCGTGGGACTGCATCGAGGCCGCGGCGGACGCGCTCGCCCCCGGCGGCGTCCTCTGCTGCTACGTCGCGACCGTCACGCAGCTCTCCCGCGTCACGGAGGCGATCCGCGCGACCGACGGCTTCACCGACCCCGAGGCGAGCGAGACGCTCGTGCGCACCTGGCACGTCGAGGGGCTCGCGGTCCGGCCCGACCACCGGATGAACGCGCACACCGGCTTCCTGCTCACCGCCCGCCGCCTCGCCCCGGGCGCGGTGCCGCTCGAGAAGCTGCGCCGCGCGTCGAAGGTTTCGTACAGCGACGAGGACGTCGAGGCGTGGACGCCGGGTGCGCTCGGGGAGCGCGTGATGAGCCCGAAGCGCGCCCGGAAGGCGGTCCGGCAGGCGGTCGCCGCGGCCGACGCGCAGCGCCCGGACGCCGCCGATTCCCAGGGGTCCGGGCCGGTAGAGTAGGCCGGTGCGAAAGACCCTCGGCCTCCTCGTCGTGCCCGCCATCGCCCTGTCCCTCGCGGCCTGCGCCGGCCCGGCACTGCCGGCGCTCGACGGCGGCACGCCGATCGGCCAGGCGAGCTGCACCCCGATCTGGGAGCGCGGCGGACTCGCCGCGGACGTGACCGCGACCGGCGACTTCGGTGCCGAGGTCGAGGCGGAGTTCCCGACGCCGCTCGTGTCGCACGACGCGCACTCCGTGGCCCTGCTCGAAGCCGGCGACGGCCCGGTGATCGCGCCGACGGACTTCGTGCTCGGGAACAGCACATTCTTCGACGGCGCCACCGGCGGCGTGATCGCGCAGCTGCCGGCCGAGCTGCGGCAGCTCGGGAGCGCGACGGGCCGGCTCTATTTCGACGCCGCGGCCTGCCAGACGGTCGGCTCGCGCGTCGCGCTCGCCGCGAGCGCCGCCGAGTTCTTCGGCGAGGACGTCGCGACGGCCAACGGGATCGATCCGGATGCGACCCTCGTCGGCGTCTTCGACATCCAGCAGGCGTTCATCTCACAGGCCCAGGGCTCCGACGTGCCCCCGCTCAACGGCCTGCCCACCGTTTCGCGCCTCGCGAACGGCCGCCCCGGCCTCTCCTTCACGAACGCGCCCGCTCCGACCGACCTCCGCATCGCCCCGCTCATCGCGGGTCGCGGCACGAAGGTCCAGGACGGCGACACCGTGCTCGTCCACTACACCGGGGTCCTCTGGGGCAGCCACAAGGTCTTCGACTCGAGCTGGGAGCAGGGTCTGCCGGCCCAGTTCCAGACCGGCGACGGCATCGAGGGCTTCTCCAAGGCGGTCGTCGGGCAGACGGTCGGCTCGCAGGTGCTCGTCGCGATCCCGCCGGCCTTCGGCTACGGCGACAACCCGCCGTCGGGGATCGCGCCCGACGACACCCTCGTCTTCGTGATCGACATCCTCGGCACGACGCCCGCGAGCTGAGCCGTTCGCTCAGGGTGTTTCGTGCTCGCTCAGGGTGATCTTCACCCTGAGCCGGTGCAGAACACCCTGAGCGGGGACAGGGTCCGGGCGGCCCACGCCGCCTAGACTCGGTCCGTGAACGCGGTGCCGAGCAGTGTGGAGCGGCAGTTCAGCCTCGTCCTCGCCCTCGTCTCGACGACCGCCGGGCTGCAGAAGTCGGAGATCCTGCGCACCGTGCACGGCTACGCGCAGCGGCCGAGCGGCGACGAGAAGGCGGCGCAGGCGCTCGACCGCCTCTTCGAGCGCGACAAGACGGCGCTGCGGGAGCTCGGCGTCCCGATCGAGACGATCGACGACCCGAACGCGCCCCAGGACACCCGCATGACGCGCTACCGCATTCCCCGAGCGGCATATGAGCTGCCGGACGATGTCTCGTTCACCCCCGGGGAGCTCTCGCTGCTCGGCCTCGCCGCCTCGGTGTGGCAGGAGAGCTCGCTGTCGGCCGACTCGCGCCGCGCGCTCACGAAGCTCCGCGGGCTCGGCATCGCCGCGAGCGACCCGGTCGTCGGCTACCTCCCGCTCGTCCGCGCGGTCGAGCCGGCGCTCGACCCGCTCCGCACGGCGATCCAGGACCGGCTCGTCGTCGAGTTCGAGTATCTGAAGCCGAGCGACGCGGCGCCGACGCGGCGGCGCGTCTCGCCGCTCGAGCTGCTGCACCACCTCGGCCGCTGGCTGCTTGTCGCGGCCGACGCCGACGGGACGCGGAAGACGTTCCTCGTGCGGCGCATCGTCGGCACGGTCCGTCTCACCGCGGACGCCGCGCTCGCCCCCGAGCCGGACGAGATGGCGCGGCAGCTCGTCGAGCTCGAGCGCGTCGCCGAGCGGAACGCGGCCCGCATCGCCGTCGCCCCGGGCTCCGACGCCGCGCTCCGGCTGCGGAACCGACCGGGCAGCCGGGTCGTCGACTCCGGCGTCGTCGAGGTGCGCGACCCCGACCTCGCGCTGCTCGCCGACGAGCTCGTCGCCCTGCAGCCCGAGGCGACCGTGCTCGCCCCGCCCGCGCTCGTCGACCTCGTCGTCGAGCGCCTCGCCCGGCTGGAGGCCGCCCATGGCTGAGCCGCGCCGCGCGCCGGGGCAGCGGCCCGAGCCGATCGAGGCGTCGGACCGGCTCGCCTTCTATCTCGCGTTCGTCCCGTACCTGAAGGAGATGGAGATCGTCTCCGTCGCCGAGGCGGCCGCGCACTTCGGCTACTCGGAGGCCTTCGTCCGCGAGACGGCGCTGAACATCATGACGCTCGGCCTGCCGGGCGAGGAGGGCCTCTACCTGCCGCAGGACCTCTTCGATCTCGATCTGAACGCGCTCGAGGAGGAGGACGAGCTCGTCCTCGTCCAGCGGGTGGGCATCGACGACGTGCCGCGCATGTCGGCGCGCGAGGCCGCCGGTCTGCTCGCGGGGCTCTCGATCCTCGGCTCCGACCCGGCGATCGCGGCGGTCGCCGACTTCGCGAGCCTGCGCGCGAAGCTCGCGCGCGGCGCCGCCGACGCGCCCGCCGAGCCCGTCATCGCGTCGACGACGGCGACCGTGCCGGGCTTCACGGCGCTGCGCGGCGCGATCGCCGCCCGCCGGCGCGTCGCCTTCGACTACCGGAACGCGGACGGCACGACCGCCCGCCGCGAGGTCGACCCCATCCGGCTCGAGTCGACGGACGCCGAGCACTACCTGCGCGGCTGGTGCCTGCTCCGAGCAGGGCTGCGGACGTTCCGCCTGGACCGGATCTCGGCGCTCGAAGTGCTCGAGGCGCCTGCGGAGCACGACGTCCGCGACCTGGACGCCTCCGAGATCGGCTTCGACGCCGGTCCGGAGCACGGCGTGGTCACCGTGGAGTGCGATGCCGCGAGCGTGCCGCTGCTGTCCGGGTACCGGCCGAGCGCGCCGCGGCGCGTGCGCGGGACCGAGCGCGTCCGCATGGACGTCGCGATCGGCTCGGACGCGGCCGTGCGCCGGATCCTCGCCGAGGTGCCGGGCGCGGTCGTCGTCGGACCGCCCGCGGCGCGCGAGGCGGTGCGGGCGTGGGCCAGGGAGGCGCTCAGCCGGTATGGGCGACGGGCCGAGTAGACTGTCCGCACCGTTCGTCGATCGAGTGAGTGGGTGCTGGCATGTGGCGTGAGTGGTGGTTCTGGGTCATCGTCCTGGTGGCCGTCCTGCTGCTCTTCGGCGCGCCGAAACTGCCCGCGCTCGCCAAGAGCCTCGGTCAGTCCATGCGGATCTTCCGCAAGGAGGTCAAGACGATGAAGGACGAGCGCGCCGCCGACAACGCGGCGGACGGGACGAAGCCCGTCGAGGCGACCCCCGCGACCGCCGAGGCGAAGCCCTCGGACGACGCGAAGCCGTCTGCCTGAGCGCCGTGGCCGAGCAGCCGGCGCGCAGGGGCCCGGGCTCCCGTCGGCGCGACCCCGAGCGCAGGATGTCGCTCGGCGGGCATCTCCGCGAGCTGCGCAAGCGCATCCTGATCGCGGCACTCGGCGTCCTGGGCGGGACGATCTTCGGCTGGTGGGCATCGGATCTCGTCTTCGTCGGCCTGCAGGCGCCGATCGCGGCCGTGGCGGAGCAGTCCGGCCGCGGCGCCGCGCTCAACTTCGACACGATCGCCGGCTCCTTCGACCTGCGTATGCAGATCGCGATCACGATCGGCATCGTCGTCTCCTCGCCGCTGTGGCTCTACGAGATCTGGGCGTTCCTGACCCCGGGGCTCATGAAGAAGGAGCGCGCCTTCGGCATCGGCTTCATCTGCTCCGCCGTGCCGCTCTTCCTGGCGGGCTGCGCGGTGGGCTGGATGGTGATGCCGCATCTCGTGGAGCTCTTCGTCTCCTTCGCCCCGGCGGATTCCATCTCGAACATCTCGGCGCGCTACTACTACGACTTCGTGCTCAAGCTCATGATCGCGACGGGCGTCGGCTTCGTGCTGCCCGTCATCCTCGTGCTGCTGAACTTCGCGGGCGTCGTGAGCGGCCGCGCGATCATCCGCGGCTGGCGCTGGGCGATCCTCGTCATCGTGACGTTCACGGCGGCGACGACGCCGGTGACCGACATCGTGAGCATGTTCCTCCTCGCCGTGCCGATGCTCGTGCTCTACTTCGCGGCCGCGGGCGTCGCCCTGCTGAACGACCGCCGGCGCCGGCGGCGCGAGGCGGCGTTCCTCGCGCAGGAGGGCGTCGACGCGCCGGCCGACCTGACGGACCTCGGCGACGCGATCGCCTGAGCAGCATGCGCCCGGCCGCGACCGAGTAGTTTCCACCCTAGGCGGCGCGGCCCGCGCGCTTGGGAGGATGCAGGGATGCGACGCCTTCCCGCCGCCCTCGCCGCCGCGGCCGCGGTCCTCGCCCTGACCGCCTGCGCGCCGGCGACCCCGATCCCGGGCTCGCTCGACGACAGCGCGTTCCTGCTGCCCGAGGGCCAGTGGAGCCCCGGGATCGGCGACTCGGACGGGATCCTGCTCGACGAGGACGGACAGCCGCTCGCAACCCCCGGATCCGGGGAGAACGCCCTCGGCGACCCGATCCCGAACCACGAATACAGCATCGCCGGCCAGTTCATGATCAACGACCCCTGGATCGGCACGAAGCCGACGCTCTCCTTCGAGCGGGTGTCCGCGAATTGCGTGCGCGACGAGCAGAGCGGCACGCACACGCTGCAGTTCCTGAACGGCACGCCGATCGACCTCATGCGCATCTACGACGGCGGCTGGTCCTGCCCGAGCGAGCGCTCCTGGGCGACCTGGCGGATCACGCTCAAGCTCGCCGACGGCACGACCGCGACGAACCGGCTCGAGGTGCGGCAGACGAACAGCCCGGGCAGCGGCACCTTCGGGATGGAGTCGCTGTGCTGGAGCGAGGGGAGACTCGCCTGCGACGGCTACCGCTCCAGCGAGATCATCGGCGGCTACCTGAGCCTCTACGTCGGCCTCGTCGCGATCGGGCCGAAGGACTCCAAGGCCTGCGCGGTCGAGCGGGAGATCTGCCAGGTCTCCGGGGCGCACGACGTCGCCTTCGGCTTCAACGGCGACTACGCGATCAAGCGCGGCGCGAGCGGCCCCGTCGAATGCGTCGCCGAGTCCTTCGACCGCGACCCGGCCCCGGGCATCGCGAAGGGCTGCTTCATCCTGTGAGCACGCACGAGCGCGCGCCGCACGGCCGCATCCGCCGCGCCGGGCTCGTCGTCGCCCTCGTCGCGGGTCTGCTCGCCGCCTGCGCCCCGGCGACCCCGATCCCCGGCTCGCCCGACGACGCCGCCCACCTGCTGCCCGAGGACGAGTGGAACCCCGGCATCGGCGGCTCCGACGGCATCCTCGCCGACCCCGGCACGAGCGCCGGCTCGGGCAGCCTCGGGGCCTACGCGACCTTCCGCGCGGACGCGGGTGTGACGCTGTCGGTCGAGCCGCTCGCGGGCAACTGCGTCCGCGACGAGATCTCCGGCGTCCTCCCCGTCGGCCAGGAGGTCCTCATGATGCGACGGTTCCAGACCGGCTTCTCGTCGTGCATGTGGGAGACGAGCTGGTCGCGATGGCGGCTCACCGCGACGCGCGGCGCCGACTCCCGCACGGCGACCCTCGAGCTCAACAACGACCTGGGATACAACGGGATGCAGGCGTTCTGCTCCGCCGGCGGCTCCCTGAGCTGCGACCGGGACGAGGTCACGACCGACGCCGAGATCACGACCCACAACACGGTGTGGATCGACTTCGAGTGAGCCGGGGCGCCCCTGCATGAACGCGGGCCGCCGACGCCGTAGGCTCGGGGCATGGCCGAGCCGTCCGCCGCCGAGCGGTACGCCGCCGCGAAGCGCCGCAACCGCACCCCGCTGCTGAACGCCTTCCGCGAGCGCCTCGGCTTCGACATGGACGCGTTCCAGGTGGCGGCGTGCGAGTCGCTCGAGGCGGGGCGCAGCGTGCTCGTCGCCGCCCCGACGGGCGCCGGCAAGACGATCGTGGCGGAGTTCGCGATCTTCCGCGCGATGTCCGGCGGGAGCGAGCACGGGCCGGACGCCAAGGTGTTCTACACCACCCCCATGAAGGCGCTGTCGAACCAGAAGTTCGGCGAGCTCGTCGCCGAGTACGGCGCCGATGCGGTCGGCCTGCTCACCGGCGACGTCAATGTCAACTCCGGCGCCCGCATCGTCGTCATGACGACCGAGGTGCTGCGGAACATGCTCTACGCGGGCTCCGACCTCCTCGCCGGCCTCGCCTGCGTCGTCATGGACGAGGTGCACTACCTCGCCGACCGTGCGCGCGGGGCCGTGTGGGAGGAGGTCATCATCCACCTCCCGCTCGACGTGCGGATGGTGTCGCTCTCGGCGACCGTCTCGAACGCGGAGGAGTTCGGCGACTGGCTGCTCGCCGTCCGCGGCGACACCGACGTCATCGTCTCGGAGGACCGGCCCGTCCCGCTCGACCAGCACGTCCTCGTGCGGCACCGGCTCATCGACCTCTTCGAGGACCCGGCGGCCGTCATCGCCGGCCGCGCCGCACGCGTCAACCCCGAGGTCGTCGAGGCCGTACGCGGCGGGACGCGCCGCACCGGGCCGGCGAGTCGCGCCGACCGCGGCCGCGATCGCTTCGGCGGACGACGGCCCGGGCCGGGCGCCGGCCGCCTCGACGACCGCGTGCCCCGCCCCGAGGTCATCCGGATCCTGGGGGAGCGGAACCTCCTCCCGGCGATCGCGTTCGTCTTCAGCCGACGCGGCTGCGAGCAGGCGGTCGAGCAGCTCGTCCGCGACGGCGTGCAGCTCACGACCGCGGAGGAGCGCGCACAGATCCGCGAGATCGCGGAGGAGCGCTGCCGCGGCCTGCCCGACGAGGACCTCGGTGTGCTCGGCTACTGGGACTGGCTCTCCGCCCTCGAGCGCGGCGTCGCGGCCCACCACGCCGGCCTGCTGCCCGCGTTCAAGGAGGTCGTCGAGCTCTGCTTCCAGCGGAAGCTGCTCAAGGTCGTCTATGCGACCGAGACCCTCGCGCTCGGCATCAACATGCCGGCGCGCACCGTCGTCCTCGAATCGCTCGAGAAGTTCAACGGGGAGGCCCGTGTC
>JAGIAU010000085.1:4318-8321 GCA_017744755.1 Microbacteriaceae bacterium | reverse complement strand
GACTTGGTGAAGCCGAACTGCTCGGCCTCGCGCCGCAGGATGCGCACGCACGCGGAGTGGAAGGTCGAGATCCACATGCCGCGCGCGGTGTCGCCGACGAGCTGCTCGACGCGCTCGCGCATCTCGGCGGCCGCCTTGTTCGTGAACGTGATCGCGAGGATCTGGCTCGGGTACGCCTCCCGCGTCGACAGCAGACCCGCGATGCGGCGGGTGAGGACGGAGGTCTTCCCGGAGCCCGCGCCGGCCACGATGAGCAGGGCCTGGCCGCGGTACTCGACGGCCTCGCGCTGCCGGGGGTTCAGGCCTTGGAGCAGCGCGGGGTCGATCACCGGACCACCCTACGCGCCACCCCCGACCCACTCCTTTTTCAGGTGTCCCGCGCCGTTCTCAGGTGCAGGGGAGCCTTGGCGGCTTCCGACTCCTGAATACGCCTCGTCAGGCCTGAAAAAGGAGGGTCACGAGATCGGGGTGGTCGGCGAACACGCCATCGACACCCAGGCCGAGCAGCTCCTCGTACTCCGCGCGCCAGTCGCCCCAGGCCGCGGGATCGGCGCCGACGCGATGGCGCGCCGCGAGAAAGGCGTTCTCCGGGCGCAGCGTCCACGTGTAGACGGCGAGGCCCGCGTCGTGCGCCGCCGTCACGAGCTCGCGGCCGCCGTCCGCGAGCAGCAGCGCCTTGTCATAGGAGACGCCGTCGATGCCCTCGGGGAGGCTCGCGAGGTCGACGATCGACTCGGAGAGGTAGACGTAGCTCGCCGCGAGCCCCCGCGCGCGCAGCTCCGCGAGGATCGGCAGCTCGAAGCATTCGACGACGAGTCGCTCCGCCGGCACGCGCCCCGCGAGCTGCGCGATGAACATGCCCGTGAGGTCGTAGCCGAGCGCGCCGAAGAGAGCCGGGTGCTTGAGCTCCGCGACGAGCACCTTGTCCGCGGGCAGGAGGTCGAGGAGGTCGGAGAGCCGCAGCAGCCCCTCCTCCCCGTCATGCGCCGCCGACTCGGGGCGCAGCGCCGGGAGCCGCTCGCGGGCGCGCAGCGTCGCGAGCTCCGCCCAGGTGAAGTCGACCGTGAACCACCCGGAGTACGACTCGCCGTCCACGACGACGGTCCGGTGGCGGTCCGCGAACTCCGGATGCGACGCCACATCCGTCGTCTCGGAGATCTCCGGCTCATGCCGCACGACGAGCACGCCGTCGCGCGTCGGCACGAGGTCGGGCTCGATCGCGTCGGCGCCGAGCTCGATCGCGAGGCGGACCGCCGCCGCCGTGTGCTCCGGACGATGCCCGCTCGCGCCGCGATGCCCGATCAGGAGGACCATGCGACGAGCGTAGAACGCGCGGATGAACGCGCAAGGACGGCGGACTACGCTGGCCGCCATGGGGAGCTGCCGGCGCTGCGGCGCGGAACTGCAGGCGGGGGCCAAGTTCTGCGTCATGTGCGGCGCGAAGGTCGAGGCGCGGGAGGTGCCCGCCTTCGCGACGTCGACGCTGACCGGCAGCGGCCTGACCGTCGCGTTCTCCACCGCCGCGATCTGCGCGGTCATCGCCGGCGGACTCTTCGTGCTTATCAGGTCTCTCCTCTAGCCTGTTCCCATGCAGAATCCCGCCTTCCGCAATGCCGCCTTCCAGCCCGGCGCCCAGGGCGCCGTCGCGACGATGACGGCCGCGCAGCTTCAGGAGCTCTACGACCAGCCGTCGGCGCAGAAGCCGGCGAGCGACCCGATGACGGTCCAGGACACGCTCGCGAAGTCGGGGCTGTCGTTCCTCGTGCTGCTCGCCACCGCGGCGATCGGCTGGGTCATGGTCGCGCTGTTCGTGCAGAACGGCCAGGGCGGGGCGGCCGTCGGCACCTTCGCCGTGGCCGCGATCGTCGGCCTCGTGCTCGGCCTCGTGAACGCCTTCAAGCGGGAGCCGTCGCCGGCGCTCATCCTGATCTACGCGGCGGCGCAGGGCGTCTTCATCGGCGGCATCTCGCAGTTCATGGAGACCGAGTTCCCCGGCATCGTGTTCCAGGCCGTGCTCGCGACGCTCGTCGTCGTCGGCGTGACGCTCGCCCTCTTCGTGAGCGGCAGGATCCGCGCCTCGAAGCGCGCGACGAAGATCTTCATGATCGTGCTCATCGCCTACGCGCTGTTCTCGCTCGTGAACGTCGTCCTGATGTGGACCGGCGCCGTCCAGGACCCGTGGGGCCTCCGCACCTCGGTGACGATCGCCGGCATCCCGCTCGGCATCATCCTGGGCGTCCTCGCGGTGCTGCTCGGCGCGTACTCCCTCGTCCTCGACTTCGACTTCGTGCAGCAGGGCGTCCGCAACGGCGCCCCGCGGAAGTACGGCTGGACCGCTGCCTTCGGCATCATGGTCACGGTCATCTGGCTCTACGTCGAGATCCTCCGCCTCATCGCCATCGCACGGCGGTAGTGCCGCACCGGTGAACGCGCAGCGGTGAACGCGCGGAGCCGCCCCCGCCCGGTCTTCTCGATCTGGGCGTGGCTGCTCCTGACGCCCTACCTGCTGACGGCGCTCGGAGGCGTCGACGGTGCCACCGCGCCGCACGAGTGGCTCGTCGGCGCGATCGTCTCCGTCGTCGTCCACCTCCTCCTGCTCGGCGCGTTCCTCGCGATCGGACGCGTCGAGGTCGCCGTCGCGGGCCGGCCCGCCCTCCGCTGGTGGCTCGTCGTCGGAACGCTCGGCGCCCTGGCCGTCGGGCGGCCGCTCCTCCTGACGTCGCTCCAGCGGCTCGGCGGCGTCGACCTGGTGTCGTCGTACTTCCTCGCCAGGATCGTCCTCAACTTCTTCGTCCTCGCCATCGCCACGCTGCTCATGTACGTCCTCCTCGAGGTCGTGCAGCGCAACATCGACGGACGGCGCCGCCTGCTGCTCGTGCTCGAGCGGCTGGAGCAGCAGGCGGCCGATGCGGAGGGCGTGGCGGAGCGGGTCGCCGACGACTTCCAGCGGGAGGTGCGCGAGCCGGTGCTCGACGCGCTCGGCGCGCTCGTGCCGCTCGACCTCTCGCCCGAGCAGCTCGCGCGCGAGCTGCAGTGGACGGCGCAGGCGGTCGTCCGGCCGATCAGCCACCAGGCCGCCGGCGCGGAGCTCGCCGAGGCGCTCGACGACGTGCGGATCGACCCGGATCCCGGCGAGCCGGCGACGGGACCGGTTCCGGCGGCGGAGCGGCTCACCCTCCGCAGCCTGCTGCAGCCGTCGCGCGTCACCGCGGCGCCGGCCTGGATCACGACGCTGCTGTCGATGCTGCTGCTCATGCCGCCCGTCGTGAACCTGCACGGCCTCGGCCTCGGCCTCGCGCTCATGTCGCTGGCGACCGCGGTGTCGTTCCTCGGCACGCTGCTCGTCCGGCTGGTGCCGCTGCCGCGGCGGACCCTGCTCGCCATCGCGGCCCTCGGCGCGGCGCACCTCGTCGTCGGCGCCGGCGTCGTGGTGGTGCTCGTGGGTCCGCTGGCGGTGACCCCGATCATCGGCTATTACCTCGGCTACGGCGCCCTCGCGTATGCGACCGTCGGCATCGTCCTCGCGGTCATCGACAGCGGCGTGCGGGAGATCGAGGCCAGGCAGGAGCGGACGGCGGCCGCGGTCGCCGCGGCGGAGCGGCGCGCGTTCAACGCCCGCCAGCGCCTCGCGGCGGAGAGCGAGCGCACGAGCCGGCTCCTCCACATCGACATCCAGGGCGACCTCATCGCGACGTCGCTGCAGCTGCGCATGGGGACCGCGGGCGACGACCCGCTCGACCGGCTCATCGACCGCGTCGAGCGGCGCCTCACCGACGCGTCCCGGCCGATCGAGGTCCCGCTGACGACGAACGCCGTGCCGCCCGAGTCCGCCGGCTCCGCGGCCTCGACCATGGCGATCCGGGAGACGATCGGCGCCTCACTGAACGCCTGGTCGCTCTCCCTCGACCTCGCCGCCGACGTCGATCCCGCGGCGCTCGACGCGCTCGCCCGCCGCCCGCGGGCCGCCTCGGTCGTCGTCGACGCGATCACGGAGGGCCTGACG
>JAGIAU010000085.1:0-4308 GCA_017744755.1 Microbacteriaceae bacterium | reverse complement strand
AGCCGGCTCCGTGCCGCCGTGAGCCGGGGCATCGGCCTGCACGACCTCGACGCGCGGGCGCAGTCCGTCTCGCTCGCGCAGGTCGCCGGCGACGTGGTCCTGCGCGTCGTCGTCTGAGAGGATTCCGGCCATGACCGTGATCCGCCCGCACCGTCTCACCCGCATGCTCGGGCGCGATCCGCTGGAGCAGGCCCGTCGCGCGACACCGCTCGAGCTGCTCTTCGACCTCGCCTTCGTCGTCGCGTTCGCGCAGGCGGGGAACGAGGTCGCGCACCTCGTCGCGGACGGGCGGATCGGCGCCGCCGTCGGCGGCTTCCTGTTCTCCGCCGCCGCGATCTGCTGGGCGTGGATCAACTTCGCGTGGTTCGCGTCGGGCTTCGACACGGACGACTGGGTGTTCCGCGCGCTGACCATGGTGCAGATGGCGGGCGTGCTCGTCGTCGCGCTCGGCGTCGCGCCGCTCTTCGAGTCGATCGCGCACGGCGAGGCGCTCGACAACGGGGTGCTCGTCGCCGGCTACATCGTCATGCGCGTCGCGATGGTCGCGCAGTGGCTTCGGGCCGCGGCGCAGTCGAGGGCGTTCCGCCGGACCGCGCTCATGAACGCGTTCTCCATCCTGGTGGCGCAGATCGGCTGGGTCGTGATGGCCGTGCTGCACCTCCGCTCCGTGCCGCTGCTCATCGCGTTCACGCTCGTGCTCTACGCGATCGAGCTGACCGGCCCGATCGTCGCGAAGCGGCTGTGGGGTCTGCCGTGGCACTCCGAGCACATCGCGGAGCGCTACGGGCTGCTCCTCATCATCACGCTCGGCGAGGTGCTGCTCGGGACGATCACGGCGGTGACCTCGGCGGTCGGCCGGGTCGGCTGGTCGGAGGAGGCGGTGCTGCTCGTCATCGCCGGCGTGCTGCTCGCCTTCGGCGTGTGGTGGTGCTACTTCATCGTGCCGTTCTCGGCCTTCATCGAGCGCCACCGCGAGCGGGTATGGATGTTCGGCTACGGGCACATCCTCGTGTTCAGCGCCGTGGCCGCCTTCGGCGCGGGCCTGCACGTCGCCGCCTACGTCATCGAGGGGGAGGCGGTGATCGGCGTCGTCGGCGCGGTGCTGAGCGTCACGATCCCGCTCGCCGTCTTCACGATCGCGTACTTCACGATCTACTCGGGGCTCATGATGCGGATCGACGCCTTCCACATCGGGCTCGCGCTCGGCATGCTCGCCGTCCTCGGCCTCGCGGTGGTCGTCGCCGCCCTCGGCTGGTCGCTCGGCTGGTCGCTGCTCGTCGCGGCCGTCGCCCCGCTCGTCACCGTGATCGGCTACGAGACGGTCGGCTACCGGCATGTCGCCCAGGACGTCGCGGACCTCGAGGCGGCGTAGAACGCGCGATCGCGGCCGGTCGGTTCCGCCGCGACCGTCGCTCCTTCCGCGCTGCGCCGACTACCTTTTCGTAGTCAGCGCAGGCGGGTGGCGGAGGGCCTCATGGCCGCGGCGACGCCCGGCGGCTGGGGCGCTGCTTCCGCACCGGGGTCGTCGCCGGGACGGCGACGACGGAATGAGCTAGGGGGAGCCAGCAATGGCTCCCCCCTTTACGCTCATTCCCACTCGATCGTGCCCGGGGGCTTCGAGGTGACGTCGAGGACGACGCGGTTGACGCCGGCGACCTCGTTCGTGATGCGGTTCGAGATGCGGGCGAGCAGATCATAGGGCAGGCGGGTCCAGTCGGCCGTCATGGCGTCCTCGGAGGAGACGGGACGCAGCACGATCGGGTGGCCGTAGGTCCGGCCGTCGCCCTGCACGCCCACGGAGCGCACGTCCGCGAGGAGCACGACTGGGCACTGCCAGATCTCGCCGTCGAGGCCGGCCTCGCTCAGCTCGGCGCGGACGATCGCGTCGGCCTCGCGGAGCAGGTCGAGCCGGGCCTGGGTGACCTCGCCGACGATCCGGATGCCGAGGCCCGGACCGGGGAAGGGCTGGCGGCCGACGATGACCTCCGGCAGCCCGAGCTCGCGGCCGATCGCGCGGACCTCGTCCTTGAAGAGGGTCCGCAGCGGCTCGACGAGCTCGAAGTTCAGATCGTCGGGGAGGCCTCCGACGTTGTGGTGCGACTTGATGTTCGCGGTGCCGGCGCCGCCGCCGGACTCGACGACGTCCGGGTAGAGCGTGCCCTGCACGAGGAAGCGGATCGGCTCGCCGCCCGCCGCGGCCTCGGCCATGAGATCGCGCTCGGCCTGCTCGAACACGCGGATGAACTGCTCGCCGATGATCTTCCGCTTCGCCTCCGGCTCGGTCACGCCGGCGAGGGCGGTGAGGAAGCGCTCGCGCGCGTCGACCGTGACGAGGCGGATGCCGGTGGCGGCGACGTAGTCGCGCTCCACCTGCTCGCGTTCTCCCGCCCGCAGCAGGCCGTGGTCGACGAACACGCAGGTGAGCTGGTCGCCGACGGCCCGGTGCACGATCGCCGCGGCGACGGCGGAGTCGACGCCGCCGGAGAGGCCGCAGATGACGCGGGCGGCGCCGACCTGCTCGCGGATCCGCGCGACCTGCTCGGCGATGACGCTCCCGGAGTTCCAGTCCGCGGGGATGCCGGCCGCGCGGAGGAGGAAGTTCTCGATGACGCGCTGGCCGTACTCGGAGTGCTTGACCTCCGGGTGCCACTGCACGCCGTACATCCGGCGCTCCGGGCTCGCGAACGCGGCGACCGGGGTGCCCTCCGTCGACGCGAGGACGTCGAAGCCCTCGGGCGCGCGGACGACGGAGTCGCCGTGGCTCATCCAGGTGTTCTGGTCGGCGGGCTGGCCGGCGAGCAGCGCGCCGCCGTCGCCCGCGATGCGCATCGTCGTACGGCCGTACTCGCGCGAGCCGGTGTGCGCGACCTCGCCCCCGAGCGCCTGCGCCATCGCCTGGAAGCCGTAGCAGATGCCGAGGACCGGGATGCCGAGCTCGAGGATGCCGGCGTCGAGCGCCGGCGCGCCGTCCTCGTAGACGCTCGAGGGGCCGCCGGAGAGGATGATGCCGAGCGGCTGCTTCGCCGCGATCTCGGCGGCGGTCGCGCTGTGCGGGACGAGCTCGCTGTACACCCCGGCCTCGCGAACGCGGCGGGCGATGAGCTGCGCGTACTGCGCGCCGAAGTCGACGACGAGGACGGGACGCGGTCCGGTGGGTTCGGTCATGCGGCGATCTCCTCGGCCGGAGCCTCCGTCAGGTGCCGCGTCCGCTCGCGGATGTCCCGCGGCACGCGCCACTCGAAGTAGAACGAGATGAACGGGATGATGCCGCCGAGCGCGATGAAGCAGAAGTAGCCGAACGAGTACCGCACGAGCCGCCACAGCGCGAAGTCGCAGATCAGGTACACGACGTACAGCCAGCCGTGGACGATGAGGATGATCGTCGAGAGGTTGATCGCGGCGTCCGCCTCGATGATCTCCTTCGGCGCGAGCGAGACGAGACCAGCCGGCCCGCCGAGCTCGAGGTCCATGCCGAAGCCGTAGCGCGTCACCATCATGACGACGAGGAGCAGCAGGAACACGCCCGTGACGGCCGCGCTCACCCGGTAGACCCCGAGCGCCAGGCGGATCCGGGGCAGGTCCTCCGCCCGTGGTCCGATCGCCATGCCTCGATTCTAGGCGTCCCCTTCGACTCGGCCTGCGGCCTCGCTCAGGGAGCCAGGGCCGCGGCCTCCTGGGCGTCGCGGACGAGCCGCCACCAGATGAACACGGCGGCGCCGGCGAAGACGACCCATTCGAGGGCGTAGAACAGATTGAGCAGGTTCACCTCGACCTCCCGCGCCGGCGCGGGGGCGTCGATCGCGGTGAGGCCGGCCGGCGGGATCTCGAGGACGAGGTAGCCGCCGAACACGTCGCCCACCTCGGAGCCGGCGTCCGCCCACACGTTGACGAGCTCCGCGGTCGCGAGCGCGGAGCGCTCCCCCGCCTCGAAGTCGGACTCCTGCGGCGACTCCGGCGGGAGATAGCGACCGGTGACCTCGCCGAGATCGCCCGCCACGTCGAACGTCGCCGCGGCCGACGCCGCCTCCGCCTCGGTGGCGGCCCAGCCGGCGGCCACGGCGAGGCTCGCGCCCTCCGGGTCGACGGCGTGCGCGACGACCCACCAGCCGGCGGCATCCGTGTTGTGCCGCCCGGAGAGCAGCACGGTGCCGCCGGGCACGACGGTCAGCTCGGCGGTGACGCGGCGCCACGCGACATCGTCGGTGACGGCCGTCTGCGGCGCGGCGATGCTGCGGAGCGCGACCGCGGTCTCGGTGTCCGGGCCGGTCGTGCGCGAGGCGTCGATGGAGCGCTCGAGCTGCCAGCGGC
>JAGIAU010000084.1 GCA_017744755.1 Microbacteriaceae bacterium | reverse complement strand
GAGCAGGACATCGCGACCGCAAGCCCGCACTGGGACGTCCGCGACGTCCGGACCAAGGCGACGGCGCTCGGCCTCGTCCTGCGCGAGGCGGTCGAGCGGACGTTCGACGAGAACGGGGCGTGGGACCTCCGCGCCGAGGCGGCCGCGATCCCCGTCCCGACGCTGCTGCTGACCGGCGATCCGGAGGTCTTCGCCCTCGTGCCGCCCGCGCTCGCCGAGGAGATCGCCGCCGCGAACCCGCGTCTGACGTACCGCACCGTCCCGGGCGCGGGGCACGCGCCGCACCGGGACCGCCCGGCCGAGACGCTCTCCGTCGTCGACGACTGGCTCGCGCGCGCCTGACCGCCCCAGAACGGGTGTCCGGGACGGAAACACCGAGGCAACAATCCGCGAGTACGGTATTCGCAATCGCACGCGCCGTACGAGAGCCGCTTGGAGGTCCGGTGACCCACGCCAGTACGACGACCGTGCTCGCACGGCGCCGCCGGCTCGGCACCGTCCTCATCGCGCTCGCCGGCGTGCTCTTCGCGCTCTGGGCCACGATGAACGGCCCGGTCGCCGCGCACGCGGCCGAGGGCGATCCCTACCGGGTGAGTGGGAACGTGCAGCTCGAGGGCGCGCCGCTCGAAGGCGTCGCCATCACGGTCGACGGGCCCGGCGGCCCGCAGACCGTCGAGACGGACGCGGACGGCAAGTGGGCGGTCGCGGTCCCCGAGCGGAACGCCGATTACACGGTCACGCTCGACGAGTCCACGCTCCCCGAGGGCATCGCCGTCGTCGACGAGAGCGGCGAGGACACGACGCCCAATGTCAAGGAGGTGCACGTCGGTCCGGGCGGGCGCGTCTCGGTGAACTTCTTCATCGGCGAGGGCGAGCGCCACACGACGAGCTTCTTCGACCAGCTCGTCGAGCGGATCATCAACGGCCTCAACTTCGGCCTCATGCTGGCCCTCGCCTCCATCGGCCTGTCGCTCGTCTACGGCACCACTGGCATCTCGAACTTCGCGCACGCCGAGATGGTGACGTTCGGCGCCCTCATGGCGTACCTGTTCTCCGTCGTCATCTCGCTGCCGATCTGGGTCGCCATCCCGATCGCCGTGCTGCTGTCCGCCGCATTCGGCTACCTGCTCGACACGGGCCTCTGGCGGCCGCTGCGCCGCAAGGGCCTCGGCGTCGTCCAGCTCATGATCGTCTCGATCGGCCTGTCGCTCGCGCTGCGCTACGTCTTCCAGATGTTCATCGGCGGCGGCACCATCCAGCTGCCCGGCTCCGCCCCCGAGTCGCTCAACCTCTTCGGCTCCGTCCGGCTCACCTGGGTCGACCTCACGAGCATGGGCGTCTCGATCGTCGTCATCGTCGCCTTCGCCCTGTGGCTTCAGCGCAGCCGCATCGGCAAGGCGACGCGGGCCGTCTCCGACAATCCCTCCCTCGCCTCCGCGAGCGGCATCGACGTCGACGGCGTCGTCCGCGTCGTCTGGATCGTCTCGGGCGCCCTCGCCGGCCTCGGCGGCGTCCTCTGGGCCTACTTCCGCCCCGGCATCAAGTGGGACATGGGCTCGAGCATCCTGCTGCTCATCTTCGCCGCCGTCATCCTCGGCGGCCTCGGCACCGCGTACGGCGCGCTCATCGGCTCGCTCATCGTCGGCGTCCTCGTCGAGGTGTCGAGCCTCTGGATCCCCGCCGACCTGAAGTACGTCGCGGCGCTCGTGATCCTCATCCTCATCCTGCTGTTCCGCCCGCAGGGCATCCTCGGCCGACGAGAGCGAATCGGGTAGCGCCATGGACATCTTGCAGATCCTCTCCAACACGCTCGCGCAGATCCTCAGCCCGACGACGATCGGCTTCGTCCTCGCGGCGATCGGCCTCGCCGTGCACTTCGGCTTCACCGGCCTGCTGAACATGGGCGTCGCGGGCTTCATGGCCGTCGGCGCCTACGGCTTCGCGATCTCGATCCTCACCTTCGGCCTCCCCTGGTGGCTCGCGGCGCTCATCGGCATCGGCGCCGCCGTCGTCTTCGCGCTCATCCTCGGCATCCCGACGCTGCGCCTGCGCGGCGACTACCTGTCGATCGTCACGATCGCGGCCGCCGAGGTCGTGCGGCTCCTCTTCCTCACGACCGCGTTCAAGGACGTCACCGGCTCGGCGGACGGGCTCTCCGGCTTCCACACCGGATTCCGGGCGTCGAACCCGCTCCCGCAGTTCAGCGGCAACGCCGGCTTCGGCCCCTGGTCGTACTCGCGCGACCAGTGGTGGGTCATCATCATCGGCGTCGCCGTCGTCATCGTCACCGTGCTCTTCGTCTGGGCGCTCATGCGCAGCCCCTGGGGCCGCGTCATCAAGGGCATCCGCGAGGACGAGGACGCCGTGCGCGCCCTGGGCAAGAACGTCTTCTCCTTCAAGATGCAGGCGCTCGTCGTCGGCGGCGTCATCATCGCGCTCGGCGGCATCGTCACCGCGATGGGCACGAACGTGAACCCGAACGTCTACGTCACGTCCCAGACCTTCTACATCTGGACCGCGCTCCTCCTCGGCGGCGCGGCCACCATCTTCGGGCCCGTCCTCGGCGCGGTGCTGTTCTGGGTCGTCCGCGCGTTCCTCTCGAACCTGCTGCCGGCCCTCGTGAACATCGGCGCCCTGCCCTTCCTCTCCGGAGAGCAGGCGCAGATGCTCGTCTTCGTCCTGATCGGCATCGCCCTCATGCTGCTCGTCATCTTCCGGCCGCAGGGGATCCTCGGGAACCGCAAGGAGCTGACCTTTGTCAAGTGACGCCACGGCTCCCGTCAGCCGCCCCAAGACGACCGGCCTCCACGTCGGCGACGCGCGCCCGGGCGTCCCGAAGGTCGACCCGATCATCGTCGCCGACGGCGTCCGCCGGCAGTTCGGCGGCCTCACCGCCGTCGACGTCGAGCACGTCGAGATCCCCCGCGGCGCGATCACCGCGCTCATCGGCCCGAACGGCGCCGGCAAGACGACGTTCTTCAACCTCCTCACGGGCTTCGACAAGCCGAACGAGGGCACCTGGTCCTTCGACGGGAAGTCGCTGTCCGGCGTGCCCGCGTTCCGCGTCGCCCGGCTCGGCCTCGTCCGCACGTTCCAGCTGACGAAGGCCCTCGGCCTGCTCACCGTCCTGGAGAACATGAAGCTCGGCGCGACGGGGCAGCGCGGCGAGCGGTTCTGGTCGAGCTTCCTGCCCTTCGCCTGGCGCCGCCAGGACGCCGAGATCGAGGCGAAGGCGCGCGAGCTGCTCGTCAAGTTCAAGCTCGACGCCAAGGCGCCCGACTTCGCCGCATCGCTCTCCGGCGGGCAGCGCAAGCTCCTCGAGATGGCCCGCGCGCTCATGAGCGAGCCGAAGCTCGTCATGCTCGACGAGCCCATGGCCGGCGTCAACCCCGCGCTCACGCAGTCGCTGCTCGACCACATCCTCGACCTCAAGGACCAGGGGATGACGGTGCTCTTCGTCGAGCACGACATGCACATGGTCCGCCACATCGCCGACTGGGTCATCGTCATGGCCGAGGGCCGCGTCGTCGCGGAGGGCCCGCCGGACACGGTCATGAAGGAGCAGGCCGTCATCGACGCCTACCTCGGCGCCCACCAGGACGTCGACCTCGGCGTCGTCACCGGCCGCGTCGCCGGCGAGCACACGACCGCGGAGGCGGAGCTGCTCGAGGAGATCGAAGTGGCCGCCGACGTCGAGGAGGGCGAAGCCTGATGGCCGAGAACGTCGTCGAGGTCACCGACCTCTACGCCGGATACCTCCCCGGCGTGAACATCCTGAACGGCGCCAACCTGACCGCCGCCAAGGGCGAGCTCATCGGCATCATCGGGCCGAACGGCGCCGGCAAGTCGACCCTGCTCAAGGCGATCTTCGGCCAGGTCAAGGTCCGCGAGGGCGGTGTCCGGCTCAACGGCGAGGACATCACGGGCCTGAGGGCGAACAAGCTCGTCGCCAAGGGCGTCGGCTTCATCCCGCAGACGAACAACGTGTTCCCCTCGCTGACCATCGAGGAGAACCTGCAGATGGGGCTCTACCAGAAGCCGAAGGCGTACGCCGAGCGGCTCGAGTTCGTCACGGGGATCTTCTCCGAGCTCGGCAAGCGGCTCAAGCAGCGCGCCGGCTCGCTCTCCGGCGGCGAGCGGCAGATGGTCGCCATGGGCCGGGCGCTCATGATGGACCCGCACGTGCTGCTCCTCGACGAGCCCTCCGCAGGCCTCTCGCCGGTGCGTCAGGACGAGGCGTTCATCCGCGTCTCCGAGATCAACAAGGCGGGCGTGACCTGCATCATGGTCGAGCAGAACGCACGCCGCTGCCTGCAGATCTGCGACCGCGGCTACGTCCTCGACCAGGGCAAGGACGCCTACACGGGCACGGGGCGCGAGCTCCTGAACGACCCGAAGGTCATCGGGCTGTACCTGGGAACGCTCGGGGCCTAGTCGGTTTCTCGGGGTCGCTTCCGGGCCGGCGGGGACGTGTCCCGCCGCCAGCAGCGCCCGTACCTTTCCCCTTTCGCGCGTACCTTTCGCGCGCTCAGGGTGTTCTGCATTCATTCAGGGCGTTTGTCACCCTGAGCGGACGGAGAACACCCTGAGCGGACGAAAGGAACCGGGGGAAAGGGGAAGGCCCCGGTCCGAGGACCGGGGCCTTCCGCTGGAGCTGGATCAGCCGTTGTACGCCGAGTAGTTGTTGTCGTCGCCGTACTGGTAGATGCCGATCGACGCCTCGGTCGGGTCGCCGACCTCGTCGAAGGTGATCGGGCCGGAGATGCCGTCGTAGTCGGCCACGCCGCCACCGTTGATGATGGCCGCGCAGTCGGCGAACGTCGTGCACTTCTCGCCGTCGCCCGAGCCGCCCGAGACCTCCTGCAGCTTCGCCGCGATGGCCGGGCCCTCGGTCGAGCCCGCCGCGAGCGAGGCGAGCGCGATCAGGGTGACCGCGTCGTAGGCCTCGGCGGCGTACGAGAAGTCCTCGAGCTCGTCGTTGCCGGCGCCGGTCCAGAACTCCTGGAGCGAGTCGGTGAACGAGGTGATGGTGTCGATCGACAGGCCCGGGAGGGTGCCCTTCGAGCCCGCGATGGAGCCGCCGAGGTCCTTGCCCTGGGTGCCGAAGTTGGCGAGGTTGCCGTCGACGAAGTACAGCTTCGAGCCGTCGAAGCCGGCCGAGAGCAGCGCCGGGACGATGGTCGAGACCTCCTCGAAGGTGATCAGCGCGATCGCGTCGGGCGCGGCCGCGAGGACCTCGGAGACCTGCGCGTCGAACGAGGTGTCGCCGGTGTTGTACGTCGGCTCCGCGACGACCTCGCCGCCGGCGGCCTCGAAGGCCTCCTTGACGAAGCCGGCGAGGCCCACGCCGTAGGAGTCGTTCAGCACGATCATGCCGAGCTTCTGGACGCCGTCCTCGGCGATCAGGTTGCCGAGGACCTCGCCCTGGAGGACGTCCGAGGGTGCCGTGCGGAAGTACAGGCCCTTGTCGTCGTAGGTCGAGAACGCCGCGGAGGTGTTCGCCGGGGAGAACTGGATGACGTCCGCGCCGACCACCTGGTCGATGAACTGGAGCGAGGTGCCGGAGGACGCGGCGCCGATGATGGCGGAGACGCCCTCGCCGAGCAGACGCGGGACCTCGGTCTCGTAGGCCTTGTTGTCGGTGTCGCCCGAGTCGCCCTGGACGAGCTCGACGGTGATGCCGGCTGCGGCGGCGTTGATGTCCGACGCGGCGTACTCGGTGCCCGCGATCTCAGGCGGCCCGAGGAAGGCGAGGTTGCCGGTGACGGGCAGCGCCGTGCCGATCTTGAGGGTCAGATCCCCGGCGGGGGCCGTCGTGCCCTCGGTGCCCGGCGCGGTCGCCGTGCAGCCGGAGAGGACGAGCGCCGCCGAGCCGACGAGGGCGATGCCGCCGAG
This sequence comes from Microbacteriaceae bacterium, assembly GCA_017744755.1. Lineage (GTDB taxonomy): Bacteria > Actinomycetota > Actinomycetes > Actinomycetales > Microbacteriaceae > 73-13. The sequence goes on along the minus strand of JAGIAU010000084.1, from coordinate 2,455 downwards.
CGTCGTCTTGGTGAAAGCACGCATGATGCTCCTTGGTGTGATTGACAGGTCTCACGGCACGGCATGCTGCCGCGAACGCGTTGCTCAACGTTAGATCGGGCACGTGACCGGCTCAACTCAGCCGCGTTACGGGGGCGTAACGCGACCCAATCGTTACCTGGTGCCGGATCGGAGCCTGTTCCGCAGCGTGTCCGCGATGAGCATGGCGAGCGCGACCCAGACGATCGCGAAGCCGATCCAGCGGGCGGGCGGCATCTCCTCGTGGAGGAGGAGCACGCCGGTGAGGAACTGCAGAACCGGCGCGAGGTACTGCGTGAAGCCGACGGTGCTGAGCGGCAGCCGGCGCGCACCCGCCGCGAAGAGCAGCAGCGGGACGGCCGTGATCGCGCCCGCGGGCAGCAGCAGCACGGTGTGCCAGACTCCGTGCTGCCCCATCGACAGGCCCCCGAGCCCGCCCGAGACTCCGATCCACACGAGCACGCCCGCGGCGATGGGCGCGACGGCGCCGGTCTCGACCGCGAGGCCCGTGATGGCGTCGACGCGCGCGCCGACGCGGTGCTTCACGAGTCCGTAGACGCCGAAGCTGAGGGCGAGCAGGATCGCGATCCAGGGGAACTCGCCGTACGCGATGACGAGGACCACGACCGCGACGGCGCTCACGGCGACCGCCGCCCACTGCAGCGGCCGCAGCCGCTCGCGCTGCAGCACGCCGAACAGGACCGTCACGATGGGGTTGATGAAGTAGCCGAGCGAGGCCTCGACGACGTGACCGGTGCTGACGGCGAAGACGAAGACCGACCAGTTGACGGTGACGAGGCAGCCGGCCAGGACGAGCCAGCCGAGCGTTCCCCGGTCCCGCAGGATCGCGCGGAGCCGTCCCCAGCCGCGTACGACCGCGACGAGGAGGACGCAGAACGCGACGGACAGGACGATCCGCCATGCGACGACCTCGACCGGGCTCGTCGGCGCGAGCAGCAGGAAGTAGCCGGGCAGGACGCCCCACAGCGCGTAGGCGCCGATCGCGTAGGCGAGTCCCGCCGCGGACGCGGAACGCCCGCGGAGGCTGACCTCCGCGGGCGTTCGCGATCGGAAGGAACCGGATGTCACCGGACGACGACGGCGAGGACGTCGCGCGCCGAAAGGACGAGGAACTCGTCGGCGCCGAACTTCACCTCGGTCCCGCCGTACTTCGCGTAGATGACGCGGTCGCCGACGGCGACGTCGACGGGGATGCGGTTGCCGTTGTCGTCGACGCGGCCCGGGCCGACGGCGACGACCTCGCCCTCCTGCGGCTTCTCCTTGGCGGTGTCGGGGATGACGAGGCCGGATGCGGTGGTGTTCTCCGCGGCGACCTGCTTGATCACGATGCGATCCTCGAGCGGCTTGATGGAAACCGACACGGTTGAGACCTCTTCTTCTCTTGCGGCTTGAGTTAGCACCCGGGCGGCCCGAGTGCCAGCAGCCAGGCTAGCACTCCGAGGAATCGAGTGCCAAAGGCGATGCGCCGCGCGCTAGCGATCGAGGGCCGCGAGCGACGCGCGGACCTGCGCCGCCGTGTCGTCCCAGCTCGTCGCGACGTACTCCGCGCGGATCCGCGCCTCCGCGGCCGCGCGCGCCACGGGGTCGCTCAGCTCCACGAGCGCCTCCAGGCACTCGTCGACGCTGTACGGCGAGAAGTACCGGACCAGGTCGCCGCCGATCTCCGGGATCGACGACGAACTCGACGCGGCGACCGCGCGCCCCTGCGCGAGCGCCTCCGCGACGGGCAGGCCCCAGCCCTCGTACTTGCTCGGGTACACCGTGAACGCGGCCAGACGGTAGAGCCGGTCGAGCAGCTCGTCGTCGACGGAGCTGAGCACGCGGATCGAGTCGCGCACCGCCGGGTCGCGCGTCAGGTTGTTCCACGTCTCGTCGACGAGCCAGCCGTGCCCGCCCACGATGACGAGCTGCGGGAGCGGGATGCCGCGCTCCGCCGCGAGCTTGACGGCGGCGTACAGCAGCGCGTGGTTCTTCCGCACCTCCACCGTGCCGACGCACAGCATGAACGCCTCGTCGACGCCGGCCGGCAGCGCGTCGGACTCGCGCCCGGCCGCCGCGATCCCGCCGAGCCGGTCGGCGATCCGGATGACGTCGATCGGCGGACACGGGAGCGCGAGCCGGCGGCAGAACTCCTCGTAGTCGCGCCGCGACGACTCGGAGATCGCCAGCAGCCGGTCGGAGGTCTGCGCCTGCCGGAACATCTGCCGCGTGTACGGCACCGTCAACGAGGGGTGGTGCAGGTGCGGGACGAGCGAGGGCACGAGATCGTAGACGAGCTCGACGATCCGGAAGCCCACCGTGGCCTTCTCGGCGTCGAGGCGCGCCTGCAGCCCGGCGTCGTCCCACGGCTTCCCGAGGATGAGCACGGTGTCCCCCGCGGCGATCGGCGCGGCGCCCGGCTCGGCCTCGACGGGTT
>JAGIAU010000083.1 GCA_017744755.1 Microbacteriaceae bacterium | reverse complement strand
GCCCCGGCTTCATCAACATCCGCCTCGACGCCGCGAGCGCCGGCGAGCTCGCCCGCACGATCGTCGAGGCCGGTGAGGCCTACGGCCGCGGCGAGCTCTACGCGGGCCAGCGGATCGACCTCGAGTTCGTCTCGGCGAACCCCACCGGCCCGATCCACCTCGGCGGCACCCGCTGGGCCGCGGTCGGCGACTCGCTCGCGCGGCTCCTCGCGTTCCAGGGCGGCGAGGTGACCCGCGAGTACTACTTCAACGACCACGGCGCGCAGATCGACCGATTCGCCCGCTCGCTCGTCGCCTCCCATCTCGGGCAGCCCGCCCCGGAGGACGGCTACGGCGGGCAGTACATCCACGACATCGCCGCGCGCGTCGCCGCCGCCTATCCGGGCGAGCTGTCCGCGTTGCCGGCCGGGGAGCTGCAGGAGACGTTCCGCGCCCTCGGCGTCGACATGATGTTCGGCGAGATCAAGGCCTCGCTGCACGACTTCGGCGTCGACTTCGACGTCTACTTCCACGAGAACGATCTCCACGTGTCGGGCGCCGTCGACCGCGCGGTCGCGCGGCTGCGGGAGCGCGGCGTGATCTTCGAGCAGGACGGCGCGACCTGGCTCAGGACGACCGGCTTCGGCGACGACAAGGATCGCGTCGTCATCAAGTCGGACGGCCAGGCCGCGTACATTTCCGGCGATCTCGCCTACTACCTCGACAAGCGCGAGCGCGGCTTCGACCGCTGCCTCATCATGCTCGGCGCCGACCACCACGGCTACGTCCAGCGGATGTACGCGATGTGCGCGGCGTTCGGCGACGAGCCGGGCGTCAACCTCGAGATCATGATCGGCCAGCTCGTCAACCTGGTCCGGACGAACGAGGAGACCGGGGAGAAGGAGCCCGTGCGCATGTCGAAGCGCGCCGGCACGGTCGTCACGCTCGAGGACCTCGTCGACGCGGTCGGGGTCGATGCGGCGCGGTTCGCGCTCGTGCGCTCCTCCGTCGACTCGAACATCGACATCGACCTCGACGTCCTCGCGAGCCGCACGAACGACAACCCCGTGTTCTACGTCCAGTACGCGCACGCGCGCACCGCCGCGGTCGTCCGGAAGGCCGACGAGGCCGGGGTCGACCGGGGTGCGTTCGACGCCGCCCTGCTGACCCACGAGACCGAGACGCGACTGCTCGGCGCCCTCGCCGAGTTCCCGCGCGTCGCCGCGCATGCCGCCGAATGGCGCGAGCCGCACCGCGTCGCCCGCTATCTCGAACAGCTCGCGGGCCTCTATCACCGCTGGTACGACGCGACCCGCGTGGTGCCGCCGGCCGGCGAGGAGATCACCGACCTGCACCGCACGCGGCGCTGGCTGAACGACGCCGCCGCGCAGGTCCTCCGCAACGGCCTGGCCCTCATCGGCGTCTCCGCGCCGGAGCGCATGTGAGCCTCCGGGCCGGCCGAGCGCCGATGCTACGGTAGCGAGCATGCCCCAGCCGAGCGACATCGAAGCCGCCTACCGCACCCTCGCCTACGACGTCTACGGCGGCTGGACGCCCGAGGACCTCGAGCTCCTGCGGCGCTGGAGCGCCGAGGTCGAGGGCGCCGAGCCCGAGCCCGGGATCATCCTCGACTGGCTCGGCGTCCGCACCTCGGTGGACGAGTACCGGATGATGGCGCTGCCCCGCGAGGGCAAGGTCATCCCCGGGCTGCCGGTCCCGAACAACCAGGTGTACGCCCCGGCCATCGAGTACATCGGCGTCATCACCGCCGTGGAGCGCGCGATGGCACGCGGCAAGGCGTTCAGCATGGTCGAGCTCGGCGCCTCCTACGGGCCGTGGGTGACGAACTCGGCGGTGCTCGCGCTGCGGGCCGGCGCCGAGCGGGTCGAGGTCCGCGCGGTCGAGGCGACGAGGACCGGGCCGGACAAGATCCTCGCCCATGCCGAGCGCAACGGGCTCGTCGGCCGCGAGGGCGTGACCGTGCGGGCGTTCTTCGCGGCGGTGTCCGCCAAGCGCGGTCACATGTTCTTCCCCGACCTCGACAGCGCCGACGACAACGGCGCCTCGGCGACCGACCGCGCGGTCGAGACCGACTACCGCGGCAAGCCGGTGCGCGGCGTCAAGGTCCCCGCCATCACGCTCGACGAGGTCCTCGACGGGCTCGCCGTCGCGGACCTCCTCCACCTCGACCTCCAGGGCGGTGAGCTCGCGCTGCTGAAGGACCGCAAGTTCCTCGCCGCGCTCGACGCCAAGGTCGCGATGATGATCCTCGGCGCGCACTCGCGCGAGATCGAGGCGACGGCGCTGCGAACGCTCACCGAGCACGGCTGGGAGCTCTTCCGCGAGCGTCCTGCACGGCTCTCCTGGTCGCCGGGCGGCGCGGCGAACCCGGTCGGCTGGACCGTCGTCGACGGCGAGCAGATCTGGATCAACCCGCGGTTCCCGGTCCCCGCGCCGGCCGCCGCCTAGCCGCCGTCGAGCAGCGGTCATGCGAGTCGTCGCCCTCGAGAACGCCGTCGTGCGCCTCGAGCCGCTGCGCCCGGATCACGCCGCCGGGCTCGCCGCGGCGCTCGACGGGTCCCGCGATTCCTTCGGCTGGACCCCGGTCCCGACGCCGCAGACCGCGGAGGCGGTCGTCGCCGAGGAGCTCGCCCGCGGCGACTTCTGGCCCTTCGTCCAGATCGACCGGGCGAGCGGCGAGATCGTCGGCCACACCTCCTACCTGACCCCGCGCCGCTGGCCGGATGGCCGCCTGTTCGCGATCGAGATCGGCTCGACCTGGCTGAACGCGGCCGCGCAGGGCACCGCGATCAACTCCGCTGCGAAGCTGCTGCTGCTCGCCCACGCCTTCGAGACGGTCGGCGTCGAGCGCGTCGACCTCAAGACGGACGCGCGGAACGAGCGCTCCCGGGCCGGGATCGTCGCGATCGGCGCGACCTTCGAGGGCGTGCTGCGCGGCTGGCAGCCCTCCGGCGCGCCGGGGGAGGAGGGCCGCGTCCGCGACACCGCGATGCACTCGATCACCGCGGCGGAATGGCCGGATGTCCGCGCCCGCCTCGAGGCCCGCCTCGCCCGCAAGCTCGCCGGCTGAGCTCGTTCGTCGGGACCAGGCGATCGCGCGAAACCAGGCGATCCGGGTGCATGTTCTGCCTGGTTTCGGAGCATCGCCTGGTTTCCGAACCCGTCTACGCTGGATCGGTGCCCGAGAACCCCCTCGCCCCCGACTGGCTGCGCGAGCCCGGCGACGCCAACGCGCTCGCCGACGGCGTCTGGTCGCAGAACGCGCTCCGCGACGCGAGCGGCGAGCTCGTCATCGCCGGCGTCCCCGCGTCCCGCCTCGCCGCCGAGTTCGGCACCCCGGTCTACGTCCTCGACGAGGACGACGCCCGCGGTCGCGCGCGCGCGACGAAGGCCGCCTTCGACGCGGCGATGCAGGGCATCGGCACGTCGGCGAAGGTCTACTACGCCGGGAAGGCGTTCCTCAGCACCGAGGTCGTGCGCTGGGTCGCGGAGGCCGGCCTCGGCATCGACGTGGCGAGCGAGGGCGAGCTCGCCGTCGCGCTCGCGGGCGGCATCGAGCCCTCGCGGATCGGCGTGCACGGGAACAACAAGTCCGAGCGCCAGATCGTCCGCGCGGTCGAGGCCGGCGTCGGCGCGATCGTCATCGACTCGGCGATCGAGGTCGAGCGGGTCGCCGCTGCGGCGGCGAAGGCCGGGAAGCGCCAGCGCGTCCGCCTGCGCATCAACTCGGGCGTGCACGCGAGCACGCACGAGTACCTCGCGACGGCGCACGAGGACCAGAAGTTCGGCGTGACCGTCGCCGACGCGCCCCGCATCGTGCAGGCGATCCGCGGGCTGCCGGGGCTCGAGTTCATCGGCCTGCACTCGCACATCGGCTCGCAGATCTTCGAGGTGCACGGCTTCGAGGAGGCCGCGCGCCGCCTCCTCGCCCTGCACGCGGAGCTGCTGCGGGACGGGCCGGTCCCGGAGCTGAATCTCGGCGGCGGCTTCGGCATCGCCTACACGAGCGCCGACGACCCGATGCCGGTCGAGCGGATCGCCGCCGGCATGGCCGCCGCGCTCGCCGCCGCGGCCGCGGAGCTCGGCATCGAGGTGCCGGTGATCGCCGTCGAGCCGGGCCGCAGCATCATCGGCCGCGCCGGCACGACGCTCTACACGGTCGGCACCGTCAAGCCCGTCGCGGTCGACACCGCGCAGGGCGTCGCGGTCCGCAAGTACGTCTCCGTCGACGGCGGCATGAGCGACAACATCCGCACCTCGCTCTACCACGCGGCCTACAGCGCCCGGATCGCCTCGCGCGTCTCCGAGGATCGTCCCGCGCTCGCCCGCGTCGCGGGCATGCACTGCGAGTCGGGCGACATCGTCGTGCGCGACGAGTACCTCCCGATGGATGTCGGCCCCGGCGATCTGCTCGCCGTCCCGGCCACGGGCGCGTACGGCTGGGCGATGGCCTCGAACTACAACTGGGTGCCCCGCCCGCCGGTCGTCGCGGTCCGCGACGGGCAGGCCCGGCTCATCGTGCGCGGGGAGACGATCGACGACCTCCTGGCGCGCGACGCCGGAATCTGAGGCGCGACCGCCCCGATACCCTTGATGCCGATGATCGACTACCGGAACCTCAAGATCGCGATCCTCGGCGGCGGCAACGTCGGCGCGAACGTCGCGAACCTCCTGCTCACGCACCGCGACGAGCTCGAGGCCCGCGTCGGCGCCGGGCTCGAGGTCGTCGGCGTCGCGGTCCGCGACCCGGCGGCGGAGCGCACGCCCGCGATCCCGGCCGAGCTGCTCACGACGGACGCGCACGCGCTCGTCACGGGGGCCGACATCGTCGTCGAGCTCATCGGGGGCATCGAGCCGGCGCGCACGCTCGTGCTCGAGGCCCTCCGCGCCGGCGCCGACGTCATCACGGCGAACAAGGCGCTGCTCGCGACGCACGGCGAGGAGCTCTTCGAGGAGGCCGCCCAGGTCGGCGCGCAGCTCCACTACGAGGCCGCCGTCGCCGCGGCCATCCCGATCATCCGGCCGTTGCGGGAGTCGCTCGCGGGCGACCGCATCCGTCGCATCCTCGGCATCGTGAACGGCTCCACCAACTTCATCCTCGACAAGATGGACACCGAGGGCTGGACGACGGAGGAGGCGATGCGCGTCGCGAGCGAGCTCGGCTACCTCGAGGCGGACCCGACGCTCGACGTCGAGGGCTACGACGCCGCGCAGAAGGCGGCGATCCTCGCGGGCCTCGCCTTCCACACCCGCGTCCCCGTCGATGCCGTGCATCGCGAGGGCATCACGAAGGTCACCTCGGACGACATCGCCGCGGCGAAGGCGGCCGGCTACGTCGTCAAGCTGCTCGCGATCGCGGAGCGGGTGCGGAGCCCGCTCGGCGGGGAGGGCATCGTCACCCGCGTCCACCCCGCGCTCGTCCCGCGCGAGCACCCGCTCGCCGCCGTCCACGGCGGGCACAACGCGGTCTTCGTCGAGGCGGAGTTCGCGGGCTCGCTCATGTTCTACGGCGCGGGCGCCGGCGGGGTGCAGACCGCCTCCGCGGTCCTCGGCGACATCGTCTCGGCGGCCCGCCGCCACCTCGCGGGCGGTCCCGGCGTCGCCGAGTCGACGAGCGCCGACCTGCCGATCCTGCCGTTCGACGCGGTGTCGACGCGCTACCAGATCGTCCTCGAGGTCGCCGACGTGCCCGGCGTCCTCGCTCAGGTCGCGAGCGCGTTCGCCGAGCACGGCGTCTCGATCGAGCAGTTCCAGCAGTCCGCCGCCCGCGGCGAGGACGCCGACCCGACGGCTACGCTGGTCGTCGTCACCCACGAGGCCCGGGAGTCCGCGCTCGCCGCGACCGTCGAGGCCCTCAACGGCTCGCCCGCGGTCCGCCGCGTGGCCAGCGTCATCCGAGTCGAAGGACTGTGATCATGGCCCATCAGTGGCGCGGCGTGCTCCGCGAATACGCCGACCGTCTCGACATCTCGGACGCCACGCCGATCGTCACGCTCGGCGAGGGCGGCACGCCGCTGCTCCCGGCCCCCGCGCTCAGCGAGCGCACCGGCGCGGACGTCTGGGTCAAGTTCGAGGGCATGAACCCGACGGGCTCGTTCAAGGACCGCGGCATGACGATGGCCGTCTCCAAGGCGATCGAGCACGGCGCGAAGGCGATCGTCTGCGCGTCCACGGGGAACACCTCCGCGTCGGCGGCGGCCTACGCCGCGCATGCCGGCATCACGGCGGCCGTCCTCGTGCCCGAGGGCAAGATCGCGATGGGCAAGCTCGCGCAGGCCGTCGCGCACGGCGCGCGGATCGTGCAGGTCGAGGGCAACTTCGACGACTGCCTCGACATCGCCCGCGAGCTCGCCGCCGGCTACCCCGTGCACCTCGTCAACTCGGTCAACAACGATCGCATCGAGGGGCAGAAGACGGCGGCGTTCGAGGTCGTCGAGTCGCTCGGCGACGCGCCGGACTTCCACTTCATCCCGGTCGGCAACGCCGGCAACTACACCGCCTACCACCGCGGCTATCGCGAGGAGCTCGACCGCGGCGCGACGAGCCGCCTGCCGCGCATGTTCGGCTTCGAGGCGGCCGGCTCCGCCCCGATCGTCCGCGGCGAGGTCGTCAAGGACCCCGACACGATCGCGACCGCGATCCGCATCGGCAACCCCGCGTCGTGGGATCTCGCGCTCAAGGCGCGCGACGACTCGGACGGCTGGTTCGGCGCGATCACGGACGAGGACATCCTGATCGCGCACCGGATCCTCTCCCGCGAGGTCGGCGTCTTCGTCGAGCCCGCCTCCGCGATCTCGATCGCGGGCCTGCTCGAGCGCGCCGAGGCGGGCGCCGTGCCGAAGGGCGCGCGCGTCGTCTGCACTGTCACGGGCCACGGCCTGAAGGATCCGCACTGGGCGCTCCGCGAGGCGGACGGCTCCGAGGCGCGGCCGACGGTCGTCCCGGTCGACACCGCCGCGGTCGCCGGCGTGCTCGGCCTCGTCTGAGGCGCCGGCCATGGGCATGATCGGCCGCGCCGTCCGGGTGCGCGTCCCCGCCTCCTCGGCGAACCTCGGCCCCGGCTTCGACTCCTTCGGCCTCGCGCTCGCCGTCTACGACGAGATCGAGGTGACGGCGGTCGACGGCCCGTGCCGCGTCGAGGTCGAGGGCGTCGGCGCCGGCGAGGTCGCGACCGATGAGACGAACCTCGTCGTCCGCGCGGCGGCGCACGCCTTCCAGGCGGTCGGCGTCCCGATGCCCGGCCTGGCCATCAAGGCGAGGAACGTCATCCCGCATGGCGGCGGCCTCGGCTCCTCGGCGGCGGCGATCGTCTCCGGACTCGTCGCCGCGAAGGGCCTGCTCGCCCCCGAGGTGGAGCTGCCCGCGCAGCGCCTGCTCGAGCTCGCGACCGAGCTGGAGGGCCACCCGGACAACGTCGCCGCGGCGCTCCTCGGCGGCCTCACGATCGCCTGGACCGTCGACGGCGTCCCGCGTGCGAAGCAGCTCATCGTGCACCGGGGCGTCTCGCCGCTCGTGTGCACCCCCGACTTCTCGGTCTCCACCGAGCATGCGCGTTCGCTCCAGCCGGCGTCCGTGCCCTACGAGGACGCCGTCTTCAACCTCTCGCGCTCCGCCCTCCTCGTCGCCGCGCTCGTGCAGAGCCCCGAGCTGCTCTTCGAGGCGACGGAGGACCGGCTGCACCAGGACTACCGGGCCGAGGCCATGCCGGCGACGTACGAGCTCGTGCAGCGGCTGCGAGCCGCCGGCCACGCCGCCGTGGTCTCCGGAGCCGGGCCGTCGATCCTCGTGCTCGCCTCCGATCCCGCCGCCCGGGCCGAGGCGGCGGCGATCATCGCCGCCTCCGGGGGCGCGGCGTGGGAGACGCGCCTGCTCGCCGTGGATGTGCGGGGTGCTACAGTGATTCCGCTTCCAGTGAGCGCGGCTTAGCCGCAGCCCTGGCAGTGCCCATCCCGCCCCGTGCGTTCACCGGCGTTCTGCCGCGGATGCGCTGGGCATCGAACGCTCCGCAGCAGGCAGAACCTGTGATCTCGCGGAGGAAGGAATCCACCACAGATGACCGAAGAGCAGCAGACGCCGTCCGAGGAGACGGTCGTCGACCCGCAGCGCCAGGCCGAGCTCGACGAGCTCGCCGCGCAGCTCGCCTCCGCCGCGGCGGGGGAGACCGACGTGAAGGCGCCGCGCAAGCGCGCACCGCGCCGCGTCACCGCGAAGAACCCGGCCGAGTACGCCGACGCCGAGCTCCCCGCGGGCGCCCCCGCGGCGGACGCCGTCGCCGAGCCGGCGGCCGAGGAGGCCGAAGGCCGCCCGGAGAGCGTCGACGAGGAGAACGCGCCCGCGGAGGCCGCGGACACCGCGGACACCGCCGAGCAGGTCGCCGAGGACGCCGCCGAGCCGTCCGAGGAGGCCGAACCCGCCGACGGCGAGGCCGCGGACGCGGAGGCCGCCGAGTCCGGCGAGGGCGAGGCGCGCTCCGGGCGCTCCCGCCGCGGCCGCAGCCGCAACCGGAACGGCAGCGGCGGCAACGGCAACGGGGAGAG
>JAGIAU010000082.1 GCA_017744755.1 Microbacteriaceae bacterium | reverse complement strand
GTCCAGTACCCGATCCCGGGCAACGACGACGCGATCCGCTCCGTCGGCCTGCTGACCCGCATCATCGCGGACGCCGCGGCCGAGGGTCTCATCCAGAAGCACCAGGCGCCGGAAGGCCCGACGGGCAACGTGTCCGCCGTCACCGACGTCGAGCCGCTCGCCGAGTGGGAGCGCGAGCTCCTCGAGGCCTCGGCTCCGGCCGTCGCCGAGGAGGTCCCCGCCGCCGAGGCCGTCGCCGAGGAGGCCACCGTCGCCGAGGCCGCCGAGACCCCGGCCGAGGAGAGCGCTCCCGAGGAGTCCCCTGCCGCCGAGGCGCCCGAGGCGAAGAAGCCCGCCCGCAAGACCACCACGAAGAAGGACTGAGCACTATGGCAGACGTCAGCCTCGCCGACATCAAGGCCCTCCGCGACCGTCTCGGCACCGGGATGGTCGACACGAAGAACGCGCTGGTCGAGGCCGAGGGCGACATCGAGAAGGCCGTCGAGATCCTCCGGCTCAAGGGCGCGAAGGGCAACGCGAAGCGTGCCGACCGCTCCACGAGCGAGGGCCTCGTCGCGTTCGTCGAGTCCGCCACGGCGACCACGCTCATCGAGCTCGCCTGCGAGACCGACTTCGTCGCGAAGAACGAGAAGTTCGTCGCGCTCGCCGACAAGATCGTCGCGGCGCTCGCCGACTCGGGTGCCGAGACCGTCGACGCGGCCCTCGCGGTCGCGGTCGACGGCACGACCGTCGCGGGTCTCATCGAGGACCAGGCGGCGACGATCGGCGAGAAGATCGAGCTGCGCCGCGTCGTGCGCATCCCGGGCGAGAAGTTCGCGGTCTACCTCCACCAGACCTCGAAGGACCTGCCGCCGCAGATCGGCGTCGTCGTCGCCTACACGGGTGACGACGCCGACACCGCGCGCAGCATCGCGCAGCACATCTCGTTCGCGGACCCGCAGTACCTGACCCGTGACGACATCCCGGAATCCGTCCTGGAGAACGAGCGCCGCATCGTCACGGAGATCACCCGCAACGAGGGCAAGCCCGAGGCCGCCCTGCCGAAGATCGTCGAGGGCCGCCTCAGCGCGTTCACCAAGCAGGTCGCCCTGGCCGAGCAGGAGTACGCCCGCGACAACTCGAAGTCGGTCGCGACCGTCCTCAAGGACGCCGGTCTGTCCGTGACGGGCTTCGCCCGCTTCAAGGTCGGCGCCTGAGCACATCACGCGCGAAGGGCCCGGGTCATCCCGGGCCCTTCGTCGTCTCCACGTCATGAACGCGCTCGAGCGGGTTCTCTTCCGCAACGCACCCCGCGTCCCCGGAAGGAACCCGCAAGAATGACCTGGCTCTGGATCGTCCTCGCGGCCGTCGTCGGCATCGTCGCCGGCTGGCTGCTGCACGCCATGCTCCACCGTTCCGCCCGCCGCGCGCTCGAGGAGCAGCTCGTGACGGCGAGGACGAAGCGTGCCGTCGCCGAGAAGGAGCGTACCGCCCTGCTCGCCGCGGCGAAGGCGGCCGCGACCCCGGCGCCCGCCGCTGCTCCCGTCGTGCTCCCGGAGACGCTCAAGCCCACCCTCACCGGGAAGGCGACGATCGTGAAGGCCGCCCCGCCCGCCAAGGCGGCAGCGCCCGCGCCCTGCACGAGGCGAAGCACGGTGCCCTCGCGACCGCCTGATCCACAACAGCACTTCGAGGGGCCGGGAGCGATCCCGGCCTCTCGGCGTCCGCGGCGGCGAGCCTCGCCCCCGCCGCGAGCTTTCGCGCGCAGAGGTCCTATGCTCGCGGCATGAGGCATTCGTGGTCGCGTACCGGGCGCCTCGTCGCCGTGGCCGTTCTGATGTCCATGCTGACCGCGCCCGCCGCGATGGCCGCCCCGGCAACGGCCTCGCACGGTCAGGCGGCGGGTGTCGAGCACTCGGTGCGGGTGCCCCCGGAGTGGCCGGGTGGTCCGTTCGCGCTCCCGCCGCAGTGGAAGTGGATGCCGCCCATCGAGGCGGAGGGACAGCCGAGCTGCGAGCAGCGTCCTGACGGCAAGGTGGTGTGCCACGCCTACCTGCAGGTGCCGGAGGGCCGCTTCACCGCGTACGGGCTCGGCCTGGAACCGTTCGTCGGCGGGATCGAGGCATTGAAGGGCTGGGCCGTCACCTATGACGACGGCCGATTCGTCCAGCTCGAGGGACCCGGGACCGACCTGGTATCGGCGCAGCCGTACCGGAGCTCCGGTCGTCCGACCGTCACGGCGTTCCGAGTCGACCTGTCGCTTTCGAGCGCCACGCTCGCGAGGATCGCCGGGCCTCCGCCGCCGGCGGGGGAGCCGCTGGAGGCGGTGCGGGATCCGAACGGGTACCAGGTCGGCACGGACGGCGACGGCGAGGCGGACGAATGGCGCGCCCCGTCGGGCGAGTGGCGCGAGCCATCGGGTGACGGGGGCGAGCCGGAGGCGGAGCGCTGGACGCCGACGGAGCAGGTCGTGCTCGATGGCCGTATCTGGTTCATCCGCGAGATCGTCGCGACCGATTCGACTCCGCACGGGGTGCTCGTGACGGCGCGGATCGAAGATGCGGAAACGGGCTTCCAGGACACCCGGACCTTCGACGCGTCCTCGCTCCAGCCGCGCCCATGAGCCCGGAGGGCCTGCTCCCGGTAGGCTGGAGGCCATGACTGAGCGCCGCCGTCGAGTCCTCCTGAAGCTCTCCGGCGAAGCGTTCGGCGCGGGTCAGCTCGGGGTGAACCCTGACGTGGTCAGCGGCATCGCGAAGGAGATCGCGGCCGCGAGCGCCGAGGGCGTCGAGGTCGCGGTCGTCGTGGGCGGCGGCAACTTCTTCCGCGGCGCGGAGCTGAGCCAGCGCGGCATGGACCGCGGGCGCGCCGACTACATGGGCATGCTCGGCACGGTGATGAACGCGCTCGCGCTGCAGGACTTCCTCGAGCAGGCCGGAGCCGAGCCGCGCGTCATGTCGGCGATCGCGATGCAGCAGGTCGCCGAGCCGTACATCCCGCTGCGGGCCGTCCGGCACCTCGAGAAGGGGCGCGTCGTCATCTTCGGCGCCGGCGCCGGCCTGCCGTACTTCTCGACCGACACGGTGAGCGCGCAGCGCGCCCTCGAGATCGGCTGCGAGGTCGTCCTCGTGGCGAAGAACGGCGTCGACGGGGTCTACACCGCCGACCCGCGCAAGGATGCGTCGGCGGAGCGGCTCGACCACGTGACCTACCAGGACGCGCTCGTGCGGGGGCTCAAGGTCGTCGACTCGACCGCGTTCTCCCTCTGCATGGACAACGGGATGCCGATGCTCGTCTTCGGCATGGAGCCTGCCGGCAATCTGACCAAGGCGCTGCGCGGCGAGCGCATCGGTACCCTGGTCTCGAATTAAGGAGTCAGACGATGACGATCAACGAGGTGCTCGCGGACGCGAAGGAGAAGATGGCGCTCGCGCTCGAGGTCGCCAAGGACGACTTCGGCACGGTGACGGCCGGCCGCGCGAACCCGGCGCTCTTCCAGAGGGTCCATGTCGACTACTACGGCTCGCCGACCCCGCTCGTGCAGCTCGCGACGCTGCAGAACCAGGACGCCCGCACGCTGCTCATCACGCCCTTCGACAAGTCGGCGCTCAAGGAGATCGAGAAGGCGCTCGTCGCCGCGAGCCACCTCGGCGCGACCGTCGGCAACGACGGCTCCGTCATCCGCGCGACGATCCCCGAGCTGACGCAGGACCGGCGCAAGGACTTCGTGAAGCTCGTCAAGGACAAGGCGGAGGCGGCGCGCGTCGTCGTCCGGAACCTGCGCCGCACCTCCCGCGACGAGCTCGACAAGCTCGAGGGCGTCGGCGACGACGAGATCGCCCGCGCGGAGAAGGAGCTCGACGCGCTCACGAAGACGCACATCGACGGCATCGACGCCGCGCTCAAGCACAAGGAAGCCGAGCTGCTCGAGGTCTGATGGCCGCCGACTTCGAGGCGTTCGAGGCGCAGCTGCGCGAGGCGAACGAGGAGCTCAATCGCCGCAGCGGTCGTCCGCTCATCCCCGCGATCCTCACGGGCCTCGGATTCGGCGTCCTCCTCGTCGTCGGCGTCATCTGGAAGCCGGTCCTCATCCCCGTCGCGGTCGCGATGGCGACGCTCGGCTCGGCGGAGCTGTCGAACGCCTTCCGGCTGAAGGGCCGGCGCGTCCCGCGCATCCCGCTGCTCGTCGTCGCGGTCGTCGGTCCGGTCGCGGGCTACTTCCTGGGCGTCGGCGGCCTGTGGGCCGTCACGCTCGCCGCCGTCGTGGTCCTCCTGCTGTGGCGGGTCGTCGAGCAGCTCGTGCCGGCGTTCCGCGTGACGCCGGGGGCGCTCGTCCGCGACCTCGGCGCGGGCGCGTTCACGATCCTCTACGTCCCGTTCCTCGCGTCCTGGTCGATGGTGCTGCACGCGCAGCCGGGCGGCGAGTGGTGGCTGCTCGGCGCGCTCGTCGTCGTCGTCGCGAACGACACGGGCGCCTGGGCGATCGGCCGCTTCTTCGGCCGGCACAAGATGGCGCCGCGGATCAGCCCCGGCAAGTCCTGGGAGGGCTTCGCCGGCGGGCTCGCCTCGGCGGTCGTCGCGGGCGTCCTCGTCGGCATGCTCATGTGGCAGCAGCCCTGGTGGGTGGGCGTCGTCGCGGGGCTCGCCTTCCTGGTGACGGGAACGCTCGGCGACCTGGCGGAGTCGCTCATCAAGCGCGACATCGGCATCAAGGACATGAGCAGCTGGGTGCCGGGCCATGGCGGCGTCCTCGACCGGCTGGACTCGATCCTGCCGTCGCTCGTGGTCGCCTTCGGCCTCTACTCCGTATTCGTCTGATTGAATTCACCCATGAGCTCGAACACCTTCCCGAAGGCCCGGCGGGGGACGAAGGGCTACGACCCGGCGCAGGTCGAGGACTTCCTCGACGACGCGAAGCGCGCGTACGGCGCGCCGGCCGGGACGCCGGCCGTCCTCACCGCGAAGCAGATCCGGAGCACGGCGTTCGCCCTGCGTCCGGGCGGCTACTCGACGGAGCACGTCGACGCGGCGCTCGAGCGGCTCGAGGACGCGTTCGCCGAGCGGGAGCGCGAGCAGGCCGTCGCGGTCGTCGGCGAGAACCAGTGGTACGGCACGGTGCGCGGCGCCGCGCAGGAGATCCTCGACCGCGCCGCGCGGGCTCCGAGGCAGAAGTTCAAGCGGGTCAGCGGCCTCACGCGCGGCTACCACCTCGGCGACGTCGACGACTTCTGCGACCGCCTCGTCGACTACTTCCAGAACGGCCTGCCGCTCGGCCCGGACGAGGTGCGCCGGGCGACGTTCCGCGTCGTCCGGGGCGGCTATCAGGAGCAGCAGGTCGACGCGGTCCTCGACGCCGTCGTCGAGGTCATGCTCGCGGTCCGCTGAGCCGAGGGCGTCCCGGGGCCGTCCGGCCTACCGCCGGCTCAGGGACTCAACCTAAACTTGAGACTTCATGAGCTTTCTTCCTGCGCGGGGCAAGGCCGAGACGGCGACTCGTCGTCTCGTCCCGACGCTTGCCGTCGTGGCGGTCGCCGGCCTCCTGACGGCTGCGGCGATCGCCCCGCAGCGCCTGCCGACGGCGGCGGCGCAGCCTGCCGAGCAGCGGCACGGGGCGCTCGGCGCGCTCGACGGCCAGGAGCTCGAGCTCGTCCAGGCGGCGATCGCCGGGGCGCCCGTCGAGCGCGACGGGTTCGCCGCGGAGGCCCCGCCGCCACCGGTGTGGGCGAGCGCGCCCGAGGTCCCGATCCCCGACGAGGGCACGATCAAGGCGATCGGCTACCAGATGGCGATGGCGGTCGGCTGGGACGAGAACGAATGGCGCTGCCTCGCCGCCCTCTGGCAGCGCGAGTCGAACTGGAACCCGCTGTCCGGCAACGCCGTGAGCGGCGCCTACGGCATCCCGCAGGCCCTGCCGGGGGAGAAGATGGCTTCGGCCGGCGCCGACTGGCAGACGAACCCGGCGACGCAGATCGCCTGGGGCATCGGCTACATCCAGAGCCGCTACGGCACGCCGTGCGGCGCCTGGGCGCATTCCGAAGAGAGCGGCTGGTACTGAGGCATGCCCCGCCCCAACCGCCGGCGCGACGACGCCGCCGAGCCGCTCGACGTCGACAGGATCCTCGTCGGTGCGCGCCGCACCGTGGCCAAGCGCGACGGCGAGTGGTCGGTGCAGCCGATGTCGGCGGCCGGCTCGCAGAAGGCCTACGCGTGCCCGGGCTGCGGCGGCACGATCGAGCCGGGCACCGCCCATCTCGTCGCCTGGCGCGCCGACAGCATCCTCGGCGACGAGGACGCGCTCGCGGAGCGCCGGCACTGGCACAAGCGCTGCTGGGAGATCCGCGCGTGAGCGCGAGCCCGGCGTCGACGGCAGAACGTTCTCCCGCCCATCCCACGAGGAGCAGACCCGCATGATCGAGATCCGTGGCGCCGTCGAGCTGCCCCGTCGCGTCGAGGAGATCGAGCTGCGCACCGCCGACGGCCTGACGCTCGTCGGCGAGCTCGCGCTCCCGGAGGACCGCGAGCCGGTCGCCACGCTCGTGACGCTGCATCCGCTGCCGACGGCGGGCGGCTTCATGGACTCGCACATCCTGCGGAAGGCGGCCGCGCGGCTGCCCGCGCTCGCCGGCATCGCGGTGCTCCGCTTCAACTTCCGCGGGGTGACGTCGCCGCGGGGGACGTCGGAGGGGGCGTTCGGCGACGGGGTCGACGAGCGGCACGACCTCGACGCCGCGATGGCCTTCGTGCGCGAGCGCGGCCTGCCGGCCCCCTGGCTGCTCGGCTGGTCGTTCGGCACGGAGGTGCTCCTGAAGCACGGCCTCGGCTCGGGCCTCGCGGGCGCGATCCTGCTCTCCCCGCCCCTGCGCCGCACGACGCAGGCGGAGCTGGCGCGCTGGGCGTCGGCGACCGTGCCGGTCGTCGCGATCGTGCCGGAGCTCGACGACTACCTCCGCCCGGCGGCCGCGCGGGAGCGCTTCGCCGTCGCGCCGAACGTCGAGATCGTCGACGTCGCGGGCGGCAAGCACCTCTGGGTGGGGGAGGAGCAGACCTACCGGGTGCTGACGGAGATCGTGCAGCGGCTCCATCCGGCGGCGCTGCCGCTGCCGACGAGCTGGGGCTGAGCTACAGGGCGTCCTGCTTGGGGACGATGACCTTGTTGATGATGAGGATGACGGCCGCGGCCACCGGGATGGCGATGAGCGCCCCGAGCAGGCCGAGGAGCGCGCCGCCCGCGAGGGCCGCGATGACGACGATCGGGCCGGGCACCTTGACGGCCTCCGCCATGATGCGCGGGCTCACGAAGTACGCCTCGAGCTGCATGTAGACGACCGCGTAGATGCCGACCGCGAGGGCGCTCGAGGGGCCGTCGGAGATGAGCGCGAGGAGCGTGTTCAGGATCGTCGCCGCGATCGTGCCGACGAGCGGGATCATCGAGCCGAGCATCGCGATGAAGGCGAGCAGCGCCCAGTACTCGACGTGCACGCCGAAGATCGGGAACACCCCGCCGAGCATGATGGCCGTCAGCACGCCGTTGAGGATGCCGAGCGCGCCCTGCCCCATGACGAAGCGACCGACGGAGACGCTGACCTGCTCGGCGATCTCGACGAAGATGGGGCGCTTGCTCGCCGGGACGAGGCGGTAGAGCGCGCGCTTGAGGCTCGTCGTGGAGGCCGTGAAGTAGATCGTGAGGATGACGACGATGAGCGCCCCGCCGAGGCCGGTCAGCAGCGTGATGCCGAAGTTGAGGACGCCGAGGCCGATCTGCGAGTAGTCGAGGTTCGCGAGCCACGTCTCGATCTGCTCGAAGATCGTGTCGGCCTGCAGCCATGGGAACGTCGCGTTGATCCAGTCGCCGATGTCGCCGTAGCGGACGCGCTGCACGAGGTCGGGGAAGTCGGCGATCGCGCTCGTCACCTGGTCGACGATGACCGGGATGATGGCGAACACGAATCCGACGATGACGCCCGCGAATGCCACGAGGACGATGAGGATGGCGGACCACCGCGGCAGCTTCCGCGTCTCGAGCCAGGTGATGATGGGGTCGAGGCCGAGCGCGAGGAACAGCGCCGCGCCGACATAGGTGATGATCGTCTGGATCGAGGTGAACGCGCCGCCGATGAGGATCGCGACGAGTACGCCGAGCCCGGCGAACAGCCCCGTCCGGAAGGGGTTGAGGAGCTTCACGGTGCTCAGTCTGCCCTGGTCGAGACCGGTTCGGCGCTGAACGACTCGGCCTTCGACAGCGCGCCGCGCAGGTTCTCCAGGTAGCCGGCGACGGCGTCGCGCTCGGTGCGCAGCGCGGCGAGCCGTGTCTCCGCGTCGCCGACGATGCCGGCGGCGCGCGTCTCGGCGTCGGCGACGATCGCGCGGGCGCGGGCCTCCGCGTTCCCCAGGACCTCGGCGGCGACCGCGTCGGCCTGCTCGCGGGTGGTGCGCGCGTACTCGCTCGACTCCTGCTGGAGCCGGAGCGCGGTCGCGCGCTGCTCCTCGGCGCGGGCGGTCGCCTCGGTGAGCCGCGCCTCCGCGGTCGACAGGAAGGCCTGCGTCTCGTCGAGCGCGGCGCGGTGCTGGGT
>JAGIAU010000081.1 GCA_017744755.1 Microbacteriaceae bacterium | reverse complement strand
GTTATGCGCTCACCCGAAGGTCGTAGCGATCGGCGAGATCGGGTTGGATTATTATTGGGATACCTCGCCCAAAGAAATACAGCACACGGTGTTCCGCGAACAGATCCGGCTTGCCCGAAAATTGAACAAGCCCATCGTCATCCATAACCGCGATGCGCACGAAGATATCGTCAAGCTGTTGCGCGAGGAACGCGCCTCCGAGGAGCTCATCGAGGAGTTCGAGTGGCTCGCCCTCGAGTCCTCGGCCGACTTCGGGCGCGTCGTCTACGACGGCGACGAGTTCGGCTTCGCGGCCTTCACCGGCAGCGACGACGAGCTCGACTTCCTCTCCGTCCCCGCCGTGCTCTCGCCGGAGGAGCTCCGCGAGGCGCTCAAGCACCGCCAGGCGCGTCAGTCCCGCCGTGCCGAGCATGCGCCGGCCGCCGCGCATCCGCCGGCGCTGTTCCGCACGCTCGCCGAGCAGCGCACGCTCCTGCACTCGCTCGTCGGCCTGCAGGCGAAGCGCACCGGCCAGCCGCACGGCCTCATCCACGCGGAGCTCCGCCGCGTCTGCGGCGGCCCCGAGGTCTCCCGTGCCACCGTGCAGCAGCTCCAGGCGCGCATCGACCGTCTCCGCGCGAGCCTGCACGGCTGAGCGCGTCCGCTCCCGAGCGCATCCCTCCCGGCCTTTCCGTGGATCGGGCGCATCTCCGGACGCGTTTCGTGAATCGGTCCGGGAGACGCGATCGCGCAGGGGCTAGCATCGCGGCGTGCAGCGGGCATGGCTCCGGTTCATCCAGCGGGCGCTGAACCCGCTGACGCTGCGCAGCGCCCGCGGTCGGCGGGGTCCGTTCTCCATCGTCCGCCACGTCGGCCGGAGGTCGGGGATCGTGCGCGAGACGCCGATCATCGTCGCCCCGATCGACGGCGGCTTCATGGTCGAGCTGACCTACGGTCCCGAGGTCCAGTGGTATCAGAACGTCCTCGCCGCAGGCGGCTGCACGATCGTCCGCCGCCAGGCCGAGCACCGCATCGTCCGGATCGAGCCGGTCGACGCGGCCACGGGCCTCGCGGCGTTCCCGGCCTCCCAGCGCGGGGTGCTCCGGCTGCTGCGCCGCCGCCACTTCGTGCGGTTCGTGGCCGGCTGAGCCTGCATCCGCTCAGGCGCGTTCCTCGCTCGCGCCGGCCGCCGCCTTCCCCCTGCCGGGCAGCAGCCTGGCGAACCACTGCTTGAACTCGGCGCTGAACAGCTCGCCGATCGCGGCCTTGTCGGGCGCGCCGTCCACGCCCTTGAACCGCCCCAGCGTGAGCTGCTCGCTCACCGTCAGCCAGGCGTAGCCCATCGCGCCGGTCACGACGCTCGCCGTCCCGGCGCTCACGATGCCGCCGACGATCGCGCCGGCACCCGGGATGACCTTGAGGAGGCCCGCGACGACGGCGCGACCCGCGCTCGTCGCGAGCGACGGCACGACGGCCGCCGCCACCGCCGCGGTGCCGAGGCGGACGCGGAAGATCTGGGAGATCTTCGCGACCATGGTGAGCTGCACGGGGACGAGCAGGCCCGCGTCGGCGATCGGGATCGGCACGGCGCCGATCGCGGCCGCGGCGGCGGACGCCGCCGAGATCACGACGATCGCCTGCTTCCGCTTCCGCTCCAGGTCGACCCGCTGCGCGGCGGCCAGCGCGTGGGCCGTGCCCTCGGGCGCTGCGCGAAACGTGGCATCCACGAGCTCCTTGAGGCCGTGGGAGGCCTCGCCGCGGAACTCGTCGCCGCTCGCCATGACGAGCACCGGCCGGCCGCCGACGATCGGAAGGCCGAGGCTCGTGATGTGCTCCGCGAGCTCCAGGGCGTCCGGGTGGTACCGCTCGTCCCGCGTCGGCACCTGCGTGAGCACGACGATGACGGGCAGGCCGACGGCGTGCAGACGCCGGATGAGCTCCGCCTCGGTGTCCTCGAAGCGCCGGTCGCCGGCCCGCACGCAGTACCAGGCGACGTGGATCCGCTCGAAGAGCGGGAGCGCGTTCTTCGCCTGGATCAGCTCGTCCAGATCGCGGATCAGGTCCTCGGTGTCGGCGCCGATCTCCAGGCCCCTGGTGTCGTAGATGCCGAGGGGCCCGACGGCGGGGTGCTGGTAGAGGCGGCTGTCCATCGTGACCGGCTGGCCGATGCCCGTCGGCGCCAGGTCCTCGCCGAACACCGCGTTGATGAGCGTCGACTTCCCGACGCCGGTCTTGCCGAAGATGGCGAGGTTGAACCGCCCGACATCGGCGGCGGCCTCCTCCCACTTCGCCCGGAACTCCGCCTCCGACCAGCCGTCGACCGCCATGGTCCGCTCCTTCCGCCTGCGTTCCCGACTATAGGACGTCCGCGTGTCGAGTCGGCGGCGCCCGCTACGCTCGCGGCATGAACGACGACGTCCGGCTCCGCCCCGACCCCGACGCGCCCGCGCCGGCGCCCGTGACGGTCGTCGTGCCGCCGGCGCCGGAGCGCCGTCGCGGGCTCGGCTGGTTCGGGCAGCTCCTGCTCTTCGGCCTCCTCGCCTTCGCGGTCGTCGTCGCGGCGGGTCTCGCGATCTTCTTCGCGCTCACGCGGCCCCTGGTGGTGAACACGCACACGGAGACGGTCGACGAGCGATTCATCGGCGCGATCGAACGCACCCAGCAGGTCGCCCTGCTCAGTCTCCAGGTCCAGGGCATCGAGTCGAAGAAGCGCGCGACGACGTGGGAGTTCCCCTGGGGCCCGTGGGAGGTGCCGGGGAGCGAACGCGCCCTGTTCGTCCAGTACTCGTTCGCCGCCAAGCTCGGCATCGACGGCGCGGACGTGCGGATCGAGCCCCTTGGGGACGGCCGCTTCCGCGTCGCGGTCCCGGCGTTCGAGTTCATCGGGCAGGACGACGTCGACCTGCGGATCGCCGTCGAGGCGAACGGCGCCCTCAGCTGGATCACGCCCGAGATCGACGAGATCGCGATGGCGGACGAGATCCTGAGCGGCTCGAGCGAGGCGCAGTACGTCGCCGACAACCGCGACACGCTCCAGGATCAGGCGCGCGACTTCTACACGGGCATCGCGCAGAGCATCGACCCGGAGATCGAGCTGGAGTTCATGTTCATCTGAACGGCCAGGGGACGGCGGACGCCGAGGCCAGGAGCGGAGCCTCCGGACGTGACGGGGGCTCCGAGCGTACAGTTGAGCCATGAGCGAGGAACAGCCGGAGCAGCCGGATGAGGCCGACGGCATCGAGGAGCTCGATGACGACGCCCTGGGCGACGTGGCCGGCGGTGCCGACGGCGGCGGACAGTACGAGTTCCCGTCGGGCTACCCCCGGTAGCCGGGATCTCCGGCAGGAAGCCCCGATACATGCAGCAGGTGGACCAGACCCTCGGAGAGGCCGGATGAGCGTCGAGATCGACCGCGAGGCGCTGACCATCACGGTGACCGCCGACTTCCCGGTGCCGCCGCAGCGGGTGTGGGACGTCTTCGCCGACATCCGGCAGCTCGAGCGGATCGCCGGAGCGCCGGGGCGGCCGGCCGTCTACACCCGCAACGACTTCCGCGTCGGCGGGCGGAGCGCGTTCTGGCAGCCGCTCAGCGACGGCAGCACGCTGGAGGGGCGCTGGGAATGGGCCCGGATCGAGCCGCCGCATCTGTGGGAGTCGATCGACGAGAACTTCGACGAGTTCGGTGAGCAGAGCCGCGACGTGCCGGCCACCCGGATCGTCGGGACGAACACGCCGACACCCGATGGCACGCGCTTCGCCATGACCCACCACTTCCTGTCGGGCTCGGCGCTCGAGACCGCCGTCGAGAACGGCACGACGGCCAGGATGGCGCATACCGCCGACCGCATCGCCGAGGTGATCGCCGACCCGGACGGCCCCGGACTGCCGCCGACCGCGATGGCGATCTCGGACACGATGATCCGGATCTGCGGCTATCTCGACGTCGCCGTCGAGGACGCCTGGCGCGCGCACCAGGACGCCGAACTGCTGATGGCCTGGATGTTCGGCCCCGACGGCTGGACGATGCCGGTCATCGAGGTCGCATCCCTGCCAGGCGAACGGTATCGATTCGAGTGGGAGAACCCGGCGACGGGCGAGCGCCTCGGCTACCAGGGGGAGGTCGTCGAGGCGATCGAGCCGTACCGGATGGTCGTCACGGAGCACCCGATCCACACCACGGCCGATGGCTTCATCAGCGATGTGACGTACGTCCCCGTCGCCGGCGGGACGGTCCTCACGCAGCTCATCCACTGCCCGACCCGCGAGCAGCGGGACGAGCTGCTCACCACCGGCTTCGCCGTCGGCTTCGAGCACGCGTATCGGCGCCTCGAGGCCGCGATCCGCGCGGAACGGTCCTAGGGCGGCCAGGCGGCTCGAAACCGGCGCGGCCAGGGCACCCGGAGCCCGGTCGACGCGGTCGGATCAGTTGTACGGCCCGGTGCCGCCGTCGCCTATCCGCTGGCCGAAGACCGGGGTCCCCTGCCCGCCGACGATGTTCGTCAGCTCCGCGTCGTCGAGATCCTCGGTCGCGTCCTGCGGTCGCGGCGTCTCGTCCATCGTCATCCCTTCCGCCCGGAGCATCCCGACTGCTCGCGATTCTAGTCGCGCCGCGGGTTCCCGCGCTGCGTTCCGCTAGTCTCGGTGCGATGAGTACGTCGGATGCGCCGCCGGCGGATCCGCACGCCGGGGGCCGGTTCCGCAGCGCCGCGGTGGCGAGCGCGACGACCGCGGACGAGCTCACCCGGATGTCGAAGCACATCCCGGCGCGACGGTGGCTGCTGCTCATCGCCCTGCTCGTGCTGCTCGGCGTCACGATCCTGTGGGCGTGTCTCGGCAGCGTGCCCGTGACGAAGTCGGGCCCCGGCTACGCGCTCCCGGAGGGAGGACTGCGTCAGGTCGAGGCGACCGCGGAGGGCCGGGTCGTCGCCTTCGACCTGGGCCCAGGCGATCACGTCGTCGCGGGCGAGATCGTCGGCGAGACGCTCGGGTCGACGGGCGAGCGGGTCGCGATCACGGCGCCGGAGACCGGCACGGTCAAGGAGATCGACACCGTGGTCGGCGCCTACGTCGTCGCCGGCGAGCGGCTCGCGGTCATCGAGCCCGCCGGCTGGCCGCTCGTCGTCTACGCCTATCTCCCGAGCTCGGAGGTCGCATCCCTCGAGGCCGGCACCGAGGTGCACGTCCAGTTCGGCGCCGAGCTCGGCGAGGAGTTCGGCTTCGTCGTCGGCCGGGTGCAGTCGATCAGTGCGTTCCCCGCCACCGCCGAGCGCCTCGCGTTCATCCTGCAGGACCAGCAGACCGTCGAGACGATCACGGCGCTCGGTCCGTCGAACGAGGTCGTCGTCGAGCTGGAGCGCTCCGCGCGCACGCCGAGCGGGCTGGTTTGGGGCGGCGGGGAGGGGCCTGCCGGAGCGATCCCCGCCGGAACCCCGGCGACCGCGGTCTTCATCACCGGCGAGAAGCACCCGATCGAGGACGTGCTGTGACGGCCGTCGCCGCCCCCACGGGTCGCACCTCGCGGCGCATCCGGACGCCGACGGTCCTGCAGATGGAGGCGACGGAGTGCGGGGCGGCCGCGCTCGGGAGCGTGCTCGCCCACTACGGCCGCTGGGTCGCGCTCGAGGAGCTTCGCGCCCAGTGCGGCGTCTCGCGCGACGGCGCGAAGGCGAGCAACATCCTGCGCGCGGCGCGGCACTACGGCCTCGAGGCGAAGGGCGTCCGGATGGAGCCGGAGGCGCTCGACGGGGTCCGGCTGCCGATCATCGTCTTCTGGCAGTTCAACCACTTCGTCGTCGTCGAGGGCTACGGGCCCCGCGGCGTCGAGCTCAACGACCCGGCGAGCGGCCCGCGACGGGTGAGCTGGCAGGAGTTCGACGCGTCCTTCACCGGCATCGCCCTGGAGTTCTCGCCGACGGCGGAGTTCGCGCGCGGCGGGACCCGGCCGTCGCTCGTCGCGGCGCTGCGGCAGCGCTTCTCGCACGGCGCCTCGGTGCTCTGGTTCTGCCTGCTCGCCGGCCTGGGGCTCCTCGTCCCCGGACTGTTCGTCCCCGCGGCCGCGCGGATCTTCGTGAACGACGTCCTCGGCCTCGGGCATCACGACTGGACGGCGATCCTCATCGTCGGCGTCGCCGTCGCCGCGCTCGCGCAGGGGCTGCTCATCTGGCTCCAGCAGGCCGTGCTGCTGCGGCTCTCGCTGTCGCTCGCGATCACGATGTCGACCCGCTTCGTCGAGCACGTCCTGCGCCTGCCGATCCAGTTCTTCTCCCAGCGCTACGCCGGGCACATCGCGAACCGGGTCGACGCGAACGACCAGGTGGCGGTCCTCCTGTCGAGCAATCTCTCCGCCGCGCTGCTCGCGCTGCTGACGAGTGCGTTCTACCTCGTCGTCATGTTCGTCTACTCCTGGCAGCTCGCGCTGGTGTGCCTCGGCCTCGCGCTGCTCAACGCGCTCGCGCTGCGCTCCCAGATCCGCCGGCAGCGCGACGCGAGCATCGTGCTCGCGCAGGACAACGGCAAGCTGCTCGCCAACGCGGCGATCGCGGTCCGCAGCATCGAGACGATCAAGGCGTCGAGCGAGGGCGGCTCGTTCTTCGCGAAGTGGTCGGGGATCGTGGCGAAGGTCGACGACACGCTGCACGCGATGGAGGCCTCGATCGCGGTGCTCACGTCGGTGCCCCGGCTGCTCGGCGCGCTGAGCACGGCGGCGATCATCGCCATCGGGGGCTACATGGTCATCGGCGGCGAGCTCATGCTCGGCACGCTCGTCGCCGTCCAGATCCTCGCGGCCGGCTTCAGCGCTCCGCTCATCCAGCTCGTCAGCCTCGGCTCGGTCACGCAGCAGGTCGCCGGCGGCATCGTCGCGGTCGACGACGTCATGAACCACCCCGTCGATCCCGCAGCCGCCCTTCCCGGCGGCGCGACGCCGTACCCGGAGATCAGGACCGAGGCGGAGCGGGCGAGCATCGGTCGCCGGGTGCCGTCGAAGCTCCGCGGCCGGGTCGAGCTGCGCGGCGTCACCTTCGGCTACAGCCCGATCGCCCCGCCGCTCATCACGGAGCTCGACCTGCTCGTCGAGCCGGGGCAGCGCGTCGCGATCGTCGGACCGAGCGGCAGCGGCAAGTCCACGATCGCCCGGCTCGTCGCCGGACTGAGCTCGCCGTGGGAGGGCGAGGTGCTCATCGACGACTTCCCCCGCAAGCGCCTGCCGCGGGAGGCGCTCGCGACGTCGCTCGCCTTCGTCGACCAGGACATCCGGCTGTTCAGCGGCACCGTGCGCGACAACCTCACGCTCTGGGACCCCACCGTGCCCGAGGCCTCGGTCGCGCGCGCCGCCCGGGACGCGGCGATCTACACCGACATCGTCACCCGCGAGGGCGGATTCGACCGCCGCATCGACGAGGACGGCCGGGACTGGAGCGGCGGTCAGCGACAGCGCCTGGAGATCGCCAGGGCGCTCGCGGCGGACCCCTCCGTGCTCGTCATGGATGAGGCGACGAGCGCGCTCGACCCCATCTTCGAGCAGCGCATCGACGCGGCGATCCGCGCGCGCGGCTGCACGACGATCATCGTCGCGCATCGCCTGTCGACGATCCGCGACGCCGACGAGATCCTCGTGCTCGACCACGGCCGGATCGTGGAGCGCGGCACGCATGACGAGCTGCTGCGTCCCAAGGGCAGCTACGCGACGCTGCTCGGGGAGCAGTGATGGCGACGACGATGCTGTCCGCGGCGCGGGAGGCGCTCGAGGTCGCCGAGGCGCTCGGCGCGTCCGAACCGCGGGAGGTGCCGGCGACGACGCCGCTCGAGCTCGACGATCCCGCGAGCGCCTGGATCGTCAGCCGTGGCCGGGTGGTCGTCTTCGCGCAGCCGCCGGGCGGCGCCCTGCACGAGCGCCGGACGCCGGTCGTCGAGGTCATGACCGGCGGGCTCGTGCTCGCGCCGCCGACCGACGCCGCCGTGCGGCTCATCGCCGTCGGCATCGAGCCGGGCACGGAGCTGCGCGGTCTGCCGGCGTCGGCGCTGACCGGGCATCGCGGGCATCGCGCCGCGGTGCTCGCGGGCCTCGTGGACGACTGGCTCGGCGCGATCAGCGCCGCGCTCGAGGCAGAGGCGCCGGAGGCCGGCGTCGCGCTGAGCTCGGGGGAGCCGGCCCTGATCGGACCGGGCGAGGCGGCGTGGGCGGCGACGCACCCCGTCTGGGTGCAGGCGGCGGAGGTCGGGGTGTTCGACGCACGACCCGAGGGCGACCGGCTGCGCGTCCCGGTGCCGGCGCGAGGCTGGGTCCGAGGCTATGCGGAGCTCGAGCTCGTCCCGCACCGGAGCGCCGAGGCGCTGCAGCACGCGGACGCGATCGCCGGGATCGACGCGTTCCATCGCGCCGCCCTGGAGATGCTCCGCCGCCGCATCGACGCCGCCGACGAGCTCGTCGCCGAGCGGATCCGTCGTCGCGTCGGCTATGAGGCCGATCTGCGGCACCGCACGCTCGGCCGTCTCGCCGACGTCCTCGGCTCCGATGCCGCGCGCAGCACGAGCTCGGCGACGACGGACGAGCTCGTCGCGGTCATGCGGCTCGTCGGTCACGAGCAGGGCATCGAGATCGTCGAGCCGCCGCGGCGGGTCCTCGCCACCGCGAGCGATCCGCTCGATGCGATCGCGCGCGCCTCCGGGGTGCGGACCCGGGCCATCGTCACAGGCCCTCAATGGTGGCGGACCTGTCT
>JAGIAU010000080.1 GCA_017744755.1 Microbacteriaceae bacterium | reverse complement strand
GGCGTCCGACCGCCCCGAGCAGCTGTCCGGCGGCGAGCGCCAGCGGGTCGCCTTCGCCCGCGCACTCCTGCTCGAGCCCGCGATCGTCATGGCCGACGAGCCGACCGCGAGCCTCGATCGCGACGCCGCCGACGATCTCATCCGCATGATCACGGGACTCGCCGCGGAGGGCGTCGCCGTGCTCGTCGCCTCGCACGACGAGCACCTGATCGCGGCCGCGCACACGAGGACCGCGCTGACCTGACACCCGGTCCGATGTCGGCCCGCGCCCCTACGATGGACCCGATGACCGAGAACGCCCTTTCCGACGTCGCCGGCCTCTCCTACGAGCAGGCCCGCGATGAGCTCGTCGACGTCGTCTCCCGGCTCGAGCAGGGCGCGCCGACGCTCGAGGAGTCGCTCGCGCTCTGGGAGCGCGGCGAGGCGCTCGCCGCACGCTGCGAGGAATGGCTGCAGGGCGCGAAGACGCGTCTCGACGCCGCTCGCCAGGCCGCCGTCGCGGCGGACGCCCAGTGACGGCCGCGACCCCCGGCCAGGGCGGTCCGCCGCCGCGCACGAGCCGCTACCCCACCTCGCCGCTCGCCCTCATCGGCGCACTGCTCGGCAGCCTCGCGATCGTCGCGTTCATCGTCATGGTCGTCGTGCGGCCCGACGGGCTGACGCCCGCCCGCGTCGACTGGCACGCGGCCGCCGCCGAGTCGAACGATCCGCGGCTCATCGCCCCGGACCTCCCGGACGGCTGGACGGCCAACTACGCCGAGCTCGAGGGCGAGGGCGATGTCGCGGCATGGCGCATCGGCTTCCTCAGCCCCACGAACGGCTTCGTCGGCATGTCGCTCGCCCTCGAGTCGACCGAGGACTGGATCGAGCTGCAGCACGACGAGGCCGAGGCCACCGGATCGGAGACGATCGGCGGCCTGCGCTGGGAGACGATCGACCGGCGGACGGAGGAGCACGTGGGCAACCGGGCGTTCATCATGATCGCGACCCTGGACGGGGGCGACCCGCGGGCCGTCGCGCTGTACGGCACGGCGTCCGACGAGGACTTCCGCACCGTCGCCGCGTCCGTCGGGCAGGCGGTCGCGCCATGACGACGCCGGCCGAGGCCTGGGCCGAGCTGCAGGCGGGGAACGAGCGCTTCGTCGCCGGGACCCCGGCCCATCCGCGGCAGGACGTCGAGCACCGCGAGGACCTCGCGGACGGTCAGACGCCGAGCGCCGCGCTCTTCGGCTGCTCCGACTCGCGCCTCGCCGCCGAGATCATCTTCGACCGCGGCCTCGGCGATCTCTTCGTCGTCCGCAACGCCGGGCAGGTCATCTCCCCGTCCGTCATCGGCTCGCTCGAGTACGCCGTGATGGTCCTCGGCGTCCCGCTCATCGTCGTGCTCGGCCACGACGGGTGCGGCGCCGTCGCCGCGGCCGTGCAGAGCGCCGCCCCGGACGCGACCCCGCTGCCCGTGCACATCCGCACCCTCATCGAGCCGATCCTTCCGGCCGTGCACCGGGTCCGCGAGCGCGCCGGACTGGTCCACACCGTTGACGTCGACCGCCAGGACGTCGGCCAGGAGCACCTGCGCGACACGATCCGCGAGCTCATCGAGTCGTCGACCGTGATCTCGGACGCCGTCGCCGAAGGTAGGCTGGCTGTGGTCGGCGCGAACTACCGCCTGGCCGCCGGACGGGTCGAGCCCGACGTGGTCGTCGGCCTCGTCTGAGCCGTAATCCGCCTGGTCGAGCCTGTCGAGACCAGCCCTCCCGAGAGGCGCAGCGTTGACCGAGATCGTCACCATCGACGGCAAGCAGTTCCGCAAGGACCACGACACGATGGGCGACGTCTTCGTCCCCGCGGAGGCCCTGTACCAGGCGCAGACGCAGCGCGCCGTCGAGAACTTCCCCATCTCCGGCACCCCGCTCGAGCCGGGCAACATCGTCGGCCTCGCCGAGATCAAGAAGGCCGCCGCGAAGGTCAACGGCCGCCGCGGGATCATCCCGGAGGACGTCGCCGCCGCGATCGTCGAGGCCGCGCAGGAGATCATCGACGGCAAGCACTTCGACCAGTTCCCGATCGACGTGTACCAGACGGGCTCCGGCACGAGCTCGAACATGAACGCGAACGAAGTCATCTCGACGATCGCGACCGCGGCGCTCGGCAAGACGGTGCACCCCAACGACCACGTCAACGCCTCGCAGTCCTCGAACGACGTCTACCCGACCTCGGTCCACCTCGCCGTCACCCGCGCCCTCGTGCACGACCTCGTCCCCGCCCTGCAGCACCTCAAGGCGGCGCTCGACGAGAAGGCGGCCGCGTGGGCGACCGTCGTGAAGTCGGGCCGCACGCACCTCATGGACGCGACCCCCGTCACGCTCGGCCAGGAGTTCGCCGGCTACGCGCGCCAGATCGGCCTCGGCATCGCCCGCGTCGAGAAGGTCGTCCCCGCCGCCGCGGAGGTCCCGCTCGGCGGCACGGCGACCGGCACCGGCATCAACACGCCGCTCGGCTTCTCCGCGGAGGTCATCGCCGAGCTCGTCGCCGACACCGGCCTGCCGCTCACCGAGGCGGAGGACCACTTCGAGGCGCAGGGCGCCCGCGACGGCCTCGTCGAGGTCTCCGGCGCGCTGAAGACCATCGCGGTCAGCCTCATCAAGATCAACAACGACCTGCGCTGGATGGGCTCCGGCCCGAACACGGGCCTTGGCGAGCTGCACATCCCGGACCTGCAGCCCGGCTCCTCGATCATGCCCGGCAAGGTGAACCCGGTCATCCCCGAGGCGACGCTCATGGCCGCGTTCCGCGTCATCGGCAACGACACGACGGTCACCTGGGCGGGCGCCTCCGGCAACTTCGAGCTGAACGTCGCGATCCCGGTGATCGGGAACGCCCTCCTCGAGTCGGTGCGTCTGCTGACGAACACGACGCGCCTGCTCGCCGACAAGACCGTCGCGGGCCTGGAGGCGAACGTCGACCGCGCGAAGTTCCTCGCCGAGGCCTCGCCGTCGATCGTCACCCCGCTCAACAAGCTCATCGGCTACGAGGCCGCCGCGAAGATCGCGAAGCACGCCGTCGCGAAGGGCCTCACGGTCCGCGAGGCCGTCATCGACCTCGGCTACGTCGAGCGCGGCGACCTCACCCTCGAGCAGCTCGACGAGAAGCTCGACGTCCTGTCCATGACACATCCGAGCTGACGCTCGGGCGATGACCCACCCGAGCTGAGCCGACCGCGAGTCGAGGAGCCCTGAGCGAGCGAGACGAGTCGAAGGGCGTATCGAGACCTCGGTCGCGCGCCGTTCAGCCCGCCAGCCCCACGACCACGCCGTCGACGAGCCGCGCTGCGCGGAAGATGCCGTTCACCGTGGCGACCTCGGACATGACCTCCGGCGTCGCGACGAGCGAGCGGTCCTGGTAGCCGAGGATCCATTCGTCGAAGCCGGGGACGACCAGCTCCGCCGGCGCCGACCCCCTGGACGGGACGCCGGACTCCAGGAGGAGCATCTGCCGCCCCTCGACCGAGACCTCCTCGAGGCCCTCGATCGCGTCGACCGCGGGCTTGAGCGCGCGCTTCGGCAGCTTCGCCCACCAGGCGAAGTCGTCGAGGGTCGCCGGGCCGCGGGCCGCGTAGAACGCACGAGCGAAGCGCACGAGGAACGCGTCCGCGGCCTCCTCCGGCGGAGCGAGCGGCACGACGAGCTGTTCCTTGCCCTCGAACGGACCGAGAGCGAGCACCCCGTCGATCGCGAGCGTCGAGGTGAAGTGGTAGTCGTGGCCGGGGCCTCGCGGCACGCCGGCCTCCGCCCACAGCTCCGCGAGCTCGGCCCGGGACCGCGGCCGCTCGGCAAGGGCCGCGACGGCGACCGACTTCGCCAGCGCGAAATCGTCGTCGGTGAGCCCGAGGAACCGCCGCCGCCCGCGCAGCGTCGTCTGGAGCGTCGGCCCGGTGATGCGCACGATGCCGGCGAGATCGGCGGGCGCGATGACGAAGAGCGTTCCGCGCATGGGCCAGCCGCGGACGAGCGAGCCGTCGTCGAAGGCGGCGCGGACGTCCTCCGGGGTCGTGCCGGGCCTGGAGCGCATCGCGACGGCCTTCAGCACCTGCGCGAGATCCTGACCCTGCATCGCGCCGAAATGCGCGACGACCTGCGCCGGAGCGAGCGGCGAGCCGGTGAGCAGCTGCGCCTCCGCTCGGAGCCGGCGGGCCTCCGCCGCGGTCAGTTCGCGCATGCCGGCACGCTACGCCGGACCGCCGACATCTACTCCTCGACGACCGCGACCGGCACGACCGGCGCGCCCTCGAAGGTCACGACGTCCCGCTCGTCGACCGGCGCCGCGAGGCGCATCGGCAGGAGCACCGTCTGGAGCAGCTGGCCGTCGGCGATCGCGCACGGCGTCAGGTGGTCCTGCGCGGAGGGGCCGGGGCGGCCCCAGTAGACGCCGATCTGCAGCTGGGTCTCGGTCTCCGCGGCGACAGCGACGCGCGGGATGCAGCCGAGCGGCCCCTGCGCGGCGACGAGCACGTCGGAGGCGCCGTAGGCGTTGAACCCGTCGCCGGGGTACGTGCCGATGAGCCCCTCCGGCACGGGCTCCCCGAGCAGCGACCAGCGCGGCACGGCGACCAGATAGTCGGGCGCCCAGCCGCGCTCGATCGTCTGGTAGCCGACGATCGGCCCCGGCACGAGGTCGGCCGGCACGACGCCGACCGGGTTCACGACGCGGTCCACGAGCTCCGGGACCGGCGAGCCCCACATCTCCTCCATGGCGGTCGCCTCGGGAGCGCTGCGCGGCTGCTGCGCGAGCGCGTTCCACACCTGCCCGCCGACGACCGCGAGCAGGCCCAGGAGTCCGACGAGGGAGATGATCCGCGTGACGCCGTGGACGCCGTCGCCGGGCTCCGCGCCGTCCGGGTCGCGGGTCGACCAGCCGACCAGCACCCGCCACTGCGAACGCGGCGAGACGAGGCCCCAGAGCAGGATCGCGCCGAGCAGCCCCGCAGCGCCCAGCAGGATCCAGGTCGTCACCCCACGAGACTAGCGCCCGCCCTTTTCAGGAGTCCCGCGGCGTATTCAGGCTCACCGGGCGCTCGGTGCGCCCTGCCTCCTGAATACGCCGCAGGACTCCTGAAAAGGGCGTGGTCAGGCCAGCTCGTTGCCCTCCAGGAGGTCCGTCACGAGGGCGGCGATCGCGGAACGCTCCGAGCGGGTCAGCGTCATGTGCGCGAACAGCGGCGAGCCCTTGAGCGTCTCGATCACCGACGCGACCCCGTCGTGGCGGCCCACGCGCAGGTTGTCGCGCTGGGCGACGTCATGCGTGAGCACGACGCGCGAGTTCTGCCCGATGCGGGACAGCACCGTGAGGAGGACGTTCCGCTCGAGCGACTGCGCCTCGTCCACGATCACGAACGCGTCGTGCAGCGAGCGCCCGCGGATGTGCGTGAGCGGCAGCACCTCGAGGATGCCGCGGTCGACGACCTCGTCGAGGACGTTCTGCGAGACCACCGAGCCGAGGGTGTCGAAGACCGCCTGCGCCCAGGGGTTCATCTTCTCCGCGGCGTCGCCGGGCAGGTAGCCGAGCTCCTGGCCGCCGACCGCGTACAGCGGGCGGAACACCATGATCTTCCGGTGCTGCTGCTTCTCCAGCACCGCCTCGAGGCCGGCGCACAGCGCGAGCGCCGACTTGCCGGTGCCGGCCCGGCCGCCGAGCGAGACGATGCCGACGGACTCGTCGAGCAGCAGGTCGATCGCGAGGCGCTGCTCCGCACTCCGGCCGTGCAGGCCGAACACGTCGCGGTCCCCGCGGACGAGGCGGATCGAGTTCCGGCCGTCGACGCGCGCGAGGGCGGAGCCGCGCTCGGAGTGGACGACGACGCCCGTGTTGACGGGGAGGTCGGCGACCGTCGGCGTGACGAGGAACTCGTCCTCGTACAGCCGCGCCATGTCGCCGCTGCCGAGCGACACCTCGGCCTGACCGGTCCAGCCGCTGTCGACCGCCTGCTCGGCGCGGTACTCCTCCGCCTTGAGGCCGATCGACGCGGCCTTGACGCGCATCGGGAGATCCTTGGACACGACGGCGACGTCGAGGCCGTCGTTGGCGAGGTTCATCGCGACCGCGAGGATGCGCGAGTCGTTGTCGCCGAGCTGGAGGCCGGACGGCAGCACCGCCTGGTTCGAGTGGTTGAGCTCGACGCGGACGCTGCCGCCCTCGCCGACGGCGATCGGGAAGTCGAGGCGCTCGTGCTCCTGACGGAGGTCGTCGAGGTGCCGCAGCGCCTGGCGCGCGAAGTAGCCGATCTCGGGGTCGTGGCGCTTCTTCTCCAGCTCGCCGATGACGACGACCGGGATGACGACCGCATGCTCGGCGAAGCGGAAGATCGCCCGCGGGTCGGAGAGGAGGACGGACGTGTCGAGCACGTAGGTCAGCTGGCCGGTCCGGGCGGCGTCGCGATCCGTGGCGTGTTCACCCCCTGCATTCGCCTTGGCGGTCTTGCGCTGCAGGGTCTCGGTCACGCTGGCTCCCGTTCCCGGGCGGTCGTTGCGAACCGCCCGACACGCACGACGCTAGGCCTGCCTCCGGCGCGTCGTGGCGCGCGACACGCCCGGGAAACAGAACGTTCACGTTGACCCTCATACCGCTATGGGCGCAAATGGTCGTCACCGGCACCGGGAGACAGCCGATTGCGCCCGCACCGGGCCGCGGGAGCAAATTCTGCAGACGGCCGAGGAGGACGTTCTCCGCCCGGCGGGCGTCCGCTCAGCGCCCGAGCCGCCGGTCGCGCTCCGCGTAGGCGCGCAGCGCGCGGAGGAAGTCGACCTCGCGGAAGTCGGGTCCGAGAGCCTCGACGAAGTAGAACTCGCTGTGCGCCGACTGCCACAGCATGAAGTCGCTGAGGCGCTGCTCGCCGCTCGTGCGGATGACGAGGTCCGGATCGGGCTGGCCGCCCGTGTACAGGTGCTCGCCGATCTTCTCCGGCGTGAGGTCGTCCGCGAGATCCTCGAGCGTGCCGCCGTCGCGGCCGTGCTCGCGGACGATCGTGCGGATCGCGTCGACGATCTCGCGGCGGCCGCCGTAGCCGACGGCGAGGTTGATGTGCATGCCGGTGTTCGCCGCCGAGCGCGCCTCCGCGGCTGCGAGCGCCGAGACGAGCGCGTCGGGCAGCCCCTCGTCGCTGCCGACATGCTGCACGCGCCAGTCGCGGTAGCGCGACAGGTCCTCGGCGAGGTCGCCGATGATCTGCAGCAGGCCGTCGAGCTCGGCCGCCGGCCGCTTGGCGACGTTGTCGGTGCTGAGCAGGTAGAGCGTGACGTGCTCGATGCCGAGGTCGTCGCACCACACGAGGAAGTCGCGGTAGACGTCGGCACCGGCGAGGTAGCCGTGGTCCGTCGAGGAGAGGCCGCGCTGCCTGGCCCACCGCCGGTTGCCGTCGATGATCATGGCGACGTGGCGCGGGAGCCTCGCGGGGTCGAGCTGCTTGCGCAGACGCCCTTGGTAGAGCCGGTACAAGAGGCCGCGGCTCTTCGAGCCGATCCCGCTGCGCCGTTCCACGAAGCAACGCTACTCCCCAGGTACCTCGCCTACGCTCCCAGGGTGACGCTCATCCAGGACGCCCCCTCGCCGGAGCACGCCGCCCCCGGGGCCCCGGCCGACGAGGTCAAGCCGACGTGGCGCGGCTGGATCCACGCGGGCACGTTCCCCGTCGCGATCGCCCTCGGCGTCGTGCTCGTCTGCCTCGCCGACGGCGTGTTCGCGAAGCTCATGGCCGGCGTGTTCTTCGCCTCGACGCTGCTGCTCTTCGGCGGCTCGGCGCTCTATCACCGCTTCAACTGGTCGCCGAAGGTCAAGCAGGTCTTCCGCCGGATCGACCACGCGAACATCTTCCTGCTCATCGCCGGCACCTACACCCCGATCGCGACGCTCGGCCTGCCGATGCCGAAGTCGGTCGTCCTCATCTCGATCGTGTGGGGCGTCGCGCTGCTCGGCATCGCGTTCCGGGTGTTCTGGGTCACCGCGCCGCGGTGGCTCTACGTCCCGCTGTACCTCGGCCTCGGCTGGGCGGCGCTCATGTACGTCGCGGACTTCTTCACCTGGATCCCGGTGTCGATGATCCTCGTCTTCGTCGGCGGGGCGTTCTACACCGCGGGCGCGATCGTCTACGGCCTGAAGCGGCCGAACCCCTCGCCGAGGCACTTCGGCTTCCACGAGATC
Organism: Microbacteriaceae bacterium; assembly: GCA_017744755.1. GTDB lineage: Bacteria > Actinomycetota > Actinomycetes > Actinomycetales > Microbacteriaceae > 73-13. Next base: position 570 of record JAGIAU010000080.1, on the reverse strand, counting down.
TTCCACGCGGGCACGCTGCTCGCGTTCCTGTGCCACTGGACCGCGGTGTTCCTCATCGCGGTCTGGCCCCCGACCTTCGGGTAGGCGCCAGTTCCCGCGTTTCCGCGTTCGAAACTAGGCGAATCGCTCGAACCTAGGCGCATTCGCCGCGTTCGCGCCTATTCAGAAGGCAATTGCCTAATTCCACGAGGCGGACCTCCTCGCTCGGCCCGGAGAACACGCATTCAGGCACCCAGTCGCTGCGCCACGATCAGCGCCGCGCGGATGTCCCGCGCGAACTCCGGCCAGCGTCGCACGACGCCGTAGAAGTCGCGACGCAGGGTCGGATGACCGACGGCGAGCAGCTTCGCGTCGAGCTCGATGTCCCGCCGCCGCTGGATCTCATCGCCGTGATGCTCCCACCCGTCGATCTGCAGCACGACACGGCCGTCCACCAGGAAGTCGACGCGATGCCCGAGGAGCACCGCCTGCTGCACGAAGGCCAGCCCCTCCGTCCGCAGCCGGTGCGCGACGATCGTCTCGAGCAGCGAATCGGACTTCGATGTCGCGAGGGATACGAGCCGCCGTTGC
>JAGIAU010000007.1 GCA_017744755.1 Microbacteriaceae bacterium | reverse complement strand
CCCGAGGAACGCCCTCGCGACGGCCCCGAGGGCGACGCGCGCAGCGGTCTCGCGGGCCGAGGCGCGCTCGAGGACGTTCCGCGCCTCCGGGAAGTCGTACTTCTGCATGCCGACGAGGTCCGCGTGGCCGGGACGCGGGCGCGTCAGGGCGGCGCCGCGGCCCTTCGGCAGGGTCTCCAGGTCGACAGGGGTCGCGCTCATGACGTCGACCCAGCGGGGCCACTCGGTGTTCCCGATGCGCAGCGCGACGGGCGCGCCGGTCGTCGCGCCGAAGCGGATGCCGCCCGAGATCGACAGCTCGTCCTGCTCGAAGGCCTGGCGCGCGCCGCGGCCGTAGCCGAGCTTGCGCCGCTGCATGTCCGCCTGGATGTCCTCCGGCAGGACCGGGACGCCCGCGGGGAGGCCCTCGAGGATCGCGATGAGCTCGGGGCCGTGCGACTCCCCTGCCGTCAACCAGCGCAGCATGGGGAACAGTCTTTCACGCGATGGACTGGCGCATCGCCGCGAGGACGGCCTGCTCGTCGGGCAGGGGCGCGTTCTCATCGCCCGTCGCGAAGATGCGGACCTGCGCGACCGCCTGGTGCAGCAGCATCTCGAGACCGGAGATCACCTTGCCGTCCGCCTCGAACCACCCGTCGGCGAGCGGGCTCGGCCACGGGTCGTAGACGACTTCGAAGAGGGGCACGTGCCGGCGCACGTCCTCCGGGAACGCGAGCCCCGCCTCGGGCGACCACTGCGGGATCGTGTTGACGACGAGGTCCGCGTGGTCGACCTTCGTGTTGCGGTCCCACGGCACGACCTGGAGGTCGACGTTGAACTTGTTCGCGAGGCCCGTCAGGGCGGCGGCCTGCGCCGGGCGGCGGGCCGTGACCCGCACCTTCGGCGCGCCCATCCGGCCGAGCGCCGCGATGACGGAGCCGGCCGTCGCGCCGGCGCCGAGGATCCACGGGTCGCGCGGCGACGCGACGCCGTTCGTGCGCAGTGCCGTGACGACGCCCCGGACGTCCGTGTTGTGCCCGCGGACCACGCCGTCGACGAAGGAGAGCGTGTTCACCGCCTTCGTCAGCATCGCGACCGGGGACGCCTCCTGCACGAGGTCGAGCGCCTCGCGCTTGAGCGGCATGGTCAGCGAGCAACCGCGCCACGAGCGGTCGAGGCCGAGCAGGAACGCCTCCAGCCCGCCCTCGCCGATCTCGTGCCGCTCGTACGTCCACGGCAGGCCGAGCGCCGCGTAGGCGGCGCGGTGGAGCAGCGGCGAGCGCGAGTGCGCGATCGGGCTGCCGAGGACGGCGAGCCGGGTGCGTCCTGGGTCGTTCGTCTCGATCATGGGGCGGATCCGTTCAGCCGCAGTAGGCGGCGTTGGCGTCGCTCTCCTCGCACCAGGCGCTGAGCTGCTCGACGGCGGCCTCGTGCGCCTCGATCGTGTCGGTGAACACGGTCTCGCCCGTCTCGAGGTTGACGGTCACGAAGAACAGCCAGTCGCCGTCGGCCGGCGCGGCGGTCGCCTCGAGCACGTGCTGCCCCGGCATCGAGATCGGCCCCGGCGGGAGACCCGTCAGCGCGCGGGTGTTGTACGGGTTCGACGTGTCGTCGATGTCCGCCTGCGCGAGCCACACGGAGTTGCAGTCCTCGGGCACCGGCCGGCCCTGGGTGGGGCCCCACACGCAGGCGCCGTACGTGACCGTCGCGTCCGAGCCGAGCTCCATGCCGGAGTCGAGCCGGTTCTGGAACACGCGCGCGATCTTGGCCGGGTCGTCCGGGTTCGGCCCGGACTCCATCTGCACGATCGAGGCGAGCGTGAGGAACGCCGCCCGGCTCTCCGGCGCGATGCCGAGGGCGTCGAGGCGCGTCGACATCTCGGTGACGAGCCGCTGGATGAGCGACGTCGCCGTCTCGGTGCCGTCGAGCTCGTACGTCGCGGGGAACATCCAGCCCTCGAGGCTGATCGCGCCGGCCGGGAGGCCGAACTGTCCCCAGTTCGCGGCCTGCGCCTGGAGCTCCTCGAGCGGGATGCCGCTCTGCTGCGCGAGCAGCTCGAGCGTCTCCGGGAGGTTCGAGCCCTCCGGGATGGTCACCTGGTTGGTGATCTTGTTCGCCGGGTCCAGGAGCGCGTCGAGCGCGGACTGAGCGCTCATCTCGCCCTGCAGGCGATAGTTGCCGGGGAGGAACGAGGGCTCGTTCCCGGCCTCGCCCTTCGCGAGCAGCAGCTCGTAGAACGCGTCGTAGGTCTTCGTGACGCCCGCCTCGGCGAGCGCGATCGCGACGTCGGAGCCGGTGTCGCCGGGGAGGATCGTGACGACGACCTCCTCGCCGTTGCCGTCGCCGATGAAGTCGTTCGCGATGCACTCGATGAAGAGGTTCACGGGCTCGCCGAGGGACTCGCAGACTTTGTCGTGCCCGGCCTGCAGCCAGTCGGGCGCGTCGTCCTGCATCGCCCAGACGCGGATCGCCCACCAGCCGGAGCCGATGAGGGCGAGCACGAGCACGACCGGGATGAACCAGCCGAGCCAGCGGACGGAACGGCGGCGCTCGGTCACGACGGGCTCCAGACGGATCGGGAAGCCGCGGCCGGACTGCTGCCTCGGCGCGGTGGAGACGGGGCCGCCCGCGGCCACGACGGCCGCGACGGGCGCGGCGGTGAGGGCGGGAGCGGTCGCCAGGGCGGCGAGCGAGGCGTCCGCGAGGGCGGCGGCCGGGTCGGCGCCGGGCGCCGGCGCGTGCAGCACCGGTGCGGTGACCGGCGCAGGCATGACGGGGACGAAGGGCTGCGCCGCCGCGGGCGGGACGACCGGCGCCGACTCCGGCTCCTCGGCGGGGCCGCCGGCCGGCACGGGCGGCGGGACGGCGGTGCCGGTGTCGGAGGTCCAGGTCGAGCCGCTCGTCCAGGTCGACTCGAGCGGCGCGACCGGCTCGAACGGGACGGACGGCTGGAACGGCTCGGCCGGTGCCGCGGTCTCTGCGGGAGCGACCGGCTCGGCGGACGCGACCGGCGCCGCGGACGGGACGACCGCCGCGGACGGGACGACCGCCGCCGGCTCCTCGGGGATCGGGGCGTCGGCGGGCGGCGCGAGCGGCGCCGCCGGCGGCTGCTCGGCCAGGATCGGCCGCGCCTGGCCGGTCGCCTCGTACGGCGCCGCGCCCTCCGAGAAGACCGTCACGGTCTCCTCGTCGGCCTCGTCGCCGAAGGTCGCCTGACCGCCCGCATAGAACGCGCCGGCGCCGGCCACCCCGGTCGTCGCCTCCTCGTCCTGCTGGCGCGCCCGCTCGCGCAGCTCCCGCCGGGTCAGTCCGGGCGGCGCGAACGCCGAGACCGACTCCGGTCCCGTGGTCTCCGCGGTGGACGACGCGGTCGGCGGGGCGGAGACGGTCGGCGCGACGACGGGCTCGACCGGCTCAGCCGGTGCGGACGGCGGCGGGACGGGGACGCCGAAGGCGGGCGCCGCCGGCTCCGCGGTCTGCGCCTGGAACGGCGACGCCGGGGTGCGCGGCGCGAACGCCGCGGGCACGACGTCCGGCGCGTCCTGCACCGGCGGAGCGAACGCGGACTGCTGCTGGGCGAAGCTCTGCTGCTGCGGCGAGAACGCGGAGAGCGGTGCGGGCAGGGCGTCCGGCAGCGGCTCGACGGGCGCGGTCGCGGCCTCGATGAACGCGGCGTTCAGGTCGTCGAGGCTCGCGGACGGCTGGGCCGCCTGGGTGTCGGACTGCGGGTCCGCCGGCTCGGCGTCGTGCAGCGCGCCGAACAGATCGTCGAGCCCCCGGTCGTTCTCCATGCATCCCCTGAATCCCGGCCGGGAGTCCCCGGCCGTCGAAGCTCAGCCGTGGTCCTCGCCGGCAGCGTCGATGCCGGGGCGGTGCCCGGACTGCCGCTCCGAGTCGAGCGCGTGTTCCAGCATGATAGCCGCGGCCGCCTGGTCGATCACGGAGCGACCCTGCTTCGAGTTCTTCCCGGCGGCGCGCAGCAGGCCCTGCGCGGACACCGTCGTGAGGCGCTCGTCGACGAGGCGCACGCGCTCCGGGAGGCGCTGCGCGAGGGCGGCAGCGAAGTCGAGTGCGTCCTGCGTCGAGGCGGTCGTGCGGCCGGACAGCGCCGTCGGACGGCCGACGTAGACGTCGATCGCCGCGTGCTCCTCGGCGAGCGCGACGATCCGGTCGAGGTCGCCCGCTCCCCGCGGGACCGTCTCCAGCGGCGACGCGAGCATGCCCAGCGCGTCGCTCCGGGCGACGCCGATCCGGACGGTGCCGACGTCGACGGCGAGGCGGACGCCGGGCCTCATGCGTTCGCCGATCGAGAGCATGCCCCCTCGCGCCGCATCGCGTCGCTCAGCTCCGGAGGGAGGCGGCGATCGCCTCGAGCGCGGCCGGCAGCGCCGACGCGTCCGAGCCGCCGCCCTGCGCCAGGTCGTCCTTGCCCCCGCCTCCGCCGCCCAGGACGGCCGCGGCCGCCTTGGCGAGCGAGCCGGCCTTGGCCCCCGCCTCGCGGGCCCCCGGGGTCGTCGCGACGATGACCGCGGGCTTGCCGTCGGCGGTGCCGGCGATCGCGACGACCGCGTTCTGCCCGGAGAGCCGCTCGCGGACGCTCGTCGCGAGCGTGCGCAGGTCGTCGGCGGAGCCGACGGCGCCGACGTCCTGGCCGACGAAGGCGAACGCGCCGAGCGCGCCCGCCGATGCCACGAGCGCGGGAACGCGCTCCGCGAGGGCCTTCGACTCGAACGCCGCGATCCGCTTCTCCGCGGCGCGGAGCTGCTCGCCGAGCGAGGCGATGCGCTGCACGAGCTGATCGCGCGGCGTCTTCAGGTCGGCGGTGAGCTGGTTGACGATCGACCGCTCGACCCGGAGGTCGTCGAACGCACGGGCGCCGACGAGCGCCTCGACGCGGCGGGCCGTCGAGCCGACCGAGGACTCGGAGATCAGGTCGATGAGCCCGATGTCGGCGGTCGAGCCGACATGCGTGCCGGCGCACAGCTCGAGCGACCAATCGGTGTCGCCGATGCGGACGACGCGGACGGTGTCGCCGTACTTCTCGCCGAAGAGCGCCATGGCGCCCTCCGCCCGGGCCTGCTCGAGGGGAAGGATCCGCGTCGTGACCTCGAGGTCCTCGTGGACGGCTCGGTTCGCGACGTCCTCGATCTCGCTGCGCGTCTCCGGCGAGAGCGCCTGCGTCCACGAGAAGTCGAGGCGCAGGTAGCCGGACTCGTTGAACGAGCCCGCCTGGTGCGCCTCGTGGCCGAGGATCTGGCGGAGCGCGGCGTGCACGAGGTGCGTCGCGGAGTGGGCGCGGTTCGCGCCGCGGCGGTACCAGTGGTCGACGATCGTGGTCGCGCTGTCACCGACGGCGATCTCGCCGACGCGGACGGTCGCCAGGTGGGAGAAGAGGCCCTGGACGGGCTTCTGCACATCGAGGACCTCGAGCTCGTAGCCGGGGCCGACGATGGTGCCGGAGTCGGCGTTCTGGCCGCCGCCCTCCGCGTACAGGGCCGTCTCGGCGAGGATGACCTCGACGGTCTCCCCCGCCTTGGCGGAGACGACGGAGACGCCGTCCTTGAGCAGGCCGAGCACCGTCGTCTCGGCCACGAGCGCGTCGTAGCCGAGGAACGCGGTCTCGCCCTTCGCGCGGAACTCCGAGTAGACGGAGGCGTCCGCGAGCTGGCGCTTCTTCGCCTTGGCGTCCGCCTTCGCGCGCTGGCGCTGCAGCGTCATGAGGCTGTCGAAGCCGGCGCGGTCGATCGAGAGCCCGGCCTCCTCCGCGATCTCGAGCGTCAGGTCGATCGGGAAGCCGAACGTGTCGTGCAGCTGGAACGCGGTGTCGCTCGGGAGCTGCGCCGCGCCCGCGGACTTCGTCTTGGCGATCGCCGTGTCGAGGATCGTGGTGCCGGACGCGAGGGTCTTGAGGAAGGCCTCCTCCTCCGCCAGCGCGAGGCGCTCGATCCGGGCGTAGTTGGCCTCGACGTCCGGGTAGGCGGCCTTCATCGCGTCGCGCGAGGCGGCGAAGAGCTCCTGGAACGTCGGCTCCTCGACCCCGAGCAGGCGCATGGAACGGATCGAGCGGCGCAGCAGACGGCGCAGGATGTAGCCGCCGCCCTCGTTGCCGGGCACGACGCCGTCGGACATGAGCATGAGGCCGGAGCGCACGTGGTCGGCGATGACCCGGAAGCGCACGTCGTCCTCGTGGACCGAGCCGTACTTGCGGCCCGAGAGCTCTACGGCCCGGTCGAGGACGGGACGGACCTGGTCGATCTCGTACATGTTCTCGACGCCCTGCTTGATGAAGGCGACGCGCTCGAGACCCATGCCGGTGTCGATGTTCTTCTTCGGGAGCTCGCCGAGGACGTCGAAGTCGGTCTTCGACCGCACGTTGTCGACCTGGTACTGCATGAAGACCAGGTTCCAGATCTCCGTGAACCGGGTGTCGTCGACGGCCGGGCCGCCGTCGGGGCCGTAGGCGGGGCCGCGGTCGAAGTAGATCTCCGAGCAGGGGCCGGCCGGGCCGGGCTGGCCGGTCGACCAGTAGTTGTCCGCCTTGCCCATGCGCTGGATGCGGTGCTCGGGCAGGCCGGCGATCTGCTTCCAGAGCGCGATCGCCTCGTCGTCCTCCTCGTACACGGTGACCCACAGGTCCCGCTCCTGGAAGCCGAGGCCGCCGGCGCTCTCGGGGCTCGTGAGGAGCTCCCAGGCGTACTCGATGGCGCCCTCCTTGAAGTAGTCGCCGAAGGAGAAGTTGCCGTTCATCTGGAAGAACGTGCCGTGGCGGGCGGTCTTGCCCACCTCCTCGATGTCGTTCGTCCGGATGCACTTCTGCACGCTCGTGGCGCGCGGGAACGGCGCGGGGACGACGCCCGTGAGGTACGGGATGAACGGGACCATGCCCGCGATCGTGAAGAGGACCGTCGGATCGTCGCTCACGAGCGACGCCGAGGGCACGACGGTATGACCGCGCTCGCCGAAGAAGGTCAGCCAGCGATCGCGGATGTCAGCGGTGCGCACCTCAGGACTTCTTGGCGCGCTTCGCGAGATCCGCGATGACCTCCTCGGCCTCCGCGACCGCGGCGCGCAGCTCCGCCTCACGGGCCTTGTAGCCCTCGACGACGGCGTTGCCGAACTCCTTCGCCTTGGAGTCCACCTCGGCGAAGAACTGCTGGCCGCGCTCCGTCCGCGAGACCTGGTGCGCGACGACGAAGCCCGCCGCAGCGCCGAGCGTGAGCCAGCCGAGTGCCTTGAAGAAGTTCATCGTCATGCCTTTCCTCGAGAAGAAGTCGCGGACCAGCCTATCGTCCCGTCCCGGTCAGCGGGCGGGGCGGCCGAGGAGATCCCGCCAGCCCAGCATCCGGTCGTACTCGAGCGCGCCGCGGCGGAACGCGCGGACGGCGATCCGCAGCACGAGCGCCGCGGAGACGAACAGGATGGCGGCGACGAGGAGCCCCTCGACGAGCGGGAGCGTTCCGAACGCGTTGCGGAGCAGCGACGTCGTGCCCGCCGTGAACGGGAAGTAGGTGAGGACCCGCACGATCGGCAGCGAGGGCTGGGTCACGATGATCGCGGCCGCGTAGAGCGGGGCCAGCGGCAGGATGATCGAGAGCGCGCTGAAGCCCCCGGCCTCCTTCGCGCTCGGCGCGGAGGCGCCGACGGCGGCGAGCGTCACGATGAAGAGCGCGGCGGCGCCGAGCAGGATGAGCACGCCGAGGAGGATCTGCTGCGGGTCGAAGACCACCTGCGAGAGGTCGAGTCCGGCGATGCTCAGCCCGCCGCCGAACAAGGCCCAGCCGATCGCGACCGGGACGAACACGACGAGCATCTGCACGACGCCGGCGATCGCGAGTGCGACGAGCTTCGCCGCGATCACCGCGTTCGGACGGGTCGTGGTGAGCAGGATCTCCGCGACGCGGTTCTCCTTCTCCTCCGTCGTGACGATGAGCACCTGCTGGCCCAGCAGCACGACCGTCAGGAAGAGCAGCGCGAGCAGCAGGATGCCGACCGGGAGCGACTGCGCGGCGGTCGACACCGACCCGTCGGGCAGATACGTCGTCACGTCCGTCCGCACGCCGCCCGCGACGATCGCGACGAGCTCGGGCGAGCCGATCTCGGTCTTGGCGCTCTCGGCGAGGAGCGTCGTGGCGACCGCGCCGTAGCGGCCGTCGTCGATGACCCCGACATGCCGTCCGGCGATCGTCACCGGCTGCGTCGACGGGTCCGCCGGGAAGTCGAAGAAGGCCTCCGTCTCGCCGGAACGCACTTGCGCGATGGCCGAGTCCGCGTCCGCCGCGGGTGCGCCGCCGAGCTCCGTCGCGAGTCGGGCGTCCACGACGCCGCTCGCGTCCAGGTAGACGAACTCGAAGCCCGCCTTCGCCTGCTCCTCGGCCGCCTGCTGCGCGCTCTGCGCCCCGAGGAACTGCACGAGGCCGATGACGCCGATGATGACGGGCAGCGCGAGGGCGCCGATCCAGAAGGCCTTCTTCCGCAGCGCCCGCGCCACCTCGAACCGCAGGACGATGCCGAACGCGCTCACGCCGCGTCCTCCTCGAGCCCGACCGTGCCGTACACCTCGAGGAACACCTCGTTGAGCGACTTCCCGCCGAACTCCCCGCGGACGTCCGCGACCGACCCGTAGGCGCGAGCGACGCCGTCCTTGAGCAGCAGCACGCGGTCGGCGAGCCGCTCGACCTGCGCCATGTCGTGGCTGACGAGCACGAGCGTCGTGCCGCGGCGCTGCTGCTCGGCGATGATGTCCATCAGGAGGCGCTGGTTCACCGGATCGAAGCCCTTCGTCGGCTCGTCGAGGATGAGCAGCTCGGGATCGTCCATGATCGTGACGCCGAGCTGGACCTTCTGCTGCTGGCCGCCGGAGAGCTTCCCGAGCGCGAGCCTGGCCTTGTCGGCGAGCCCCATCCGCTCAAGCCAGCTCCGGGACCACCGGTCGGCGTCGCCCGCCGTCATCCCCTTCAGCCGGCCGAAGTACGTCATGACCTCGAGCACGGGCTCGCGCTTGTAGAGGCCGCGCTCCTCCGGCAGGTAGCCGACGCGGACGCGTCCGGGCCGGTACGGCTCGCCGCCGATGGTGAGCTCCCCGGCCGTCGGCACGATGAGGCCGAGGAGCGCGCGGAGCGTCGTCGTCTTGCCGGAGCCGTTCGAGCCGAGGAGGCCGAACGTCTCGCCGCGGACGACCTCGAAGTCGAGCCGGTCGATGACCGTCGTCGCGCCATAGGCCATGCGGAAGCCGCGGACCTCGACGAGCGTGTGCTCCGGGTTCTCCGTGCGATCTGTCTGCTCCGGCATGGCGACAGTCTCACACAGCGGGGATGACGAAGGCCCCGCCGGAGCGGGGCCTTCGAAGGGTGTCGCTCAGCGGGCCGCGTAGTACTCGACGACGAGCTGGACCTCGCACACGACGGGCACCTCGGCACGCTTCGGGCGGCGCACGAGGCGCGCCTGCAGCTTGTCGAGCTCGACCTCGAGGTAGCCCGGGACGGGCGGGAGGACGTCGGCGTGACCGCCGGCGGCCGCGACCTGGAAGGGCTCGAGCGCCTCCGACTTCGGCTTGACGTGGATCTGCTGGCCCGGCTTCACGCGGAACGACGGGCGGTCGACGAGCTGGCCGTCGACGAGGATGTGGCGGTGCACGACGAGCTGACGCGCCTGCGCCGTCGTCCGGGCGAGGCCGGAGCGCAGGACGAGCGCGTCGAGGCGCTGCTCGAGCTGCTCGACCATGTTGTCACCGGTCTGGCCGGCCGTGCGCTTCGCCTCCTCGTACTGGATGCGGAGCTGCTTCTCGCGGATGCCGTACTGCTCGCGGAGGCGCTGCTTCTCGCGGAGACGGACGGCGAAGTCGCTGTCGGTCTTGCGGCGCGTGCGGCCGTGCTGGCCCGGCGCATAAGGGCGCTGCTCGAGGATGCGGGCGGCCTTCGGGGTGAGGGCCACGCCGAGCGCGCGGGAGAGGCGGACCTTGCGGCGGTCCTGGGACTTGCTGGCACCCATGCGGGTTCTCGCTTTCATCACTGCCCGGGAGGCACGCGCGCAGAACGCACGCCGGTCCGATCCGGGATTTCGACGCGGCCAGGGGATCCTGGCTTCGCTGGCGTACCTCGCAGGGCTCGTGTTCCGGTCGCACGCCGACGCGCCGGGAGCTGGTCCTGCTCGGTGCCCGCGCGGTCGTGATGGTCACGAGCCGTGGAACGAGCCGATCAAGTGTAGCAAACCCGCTCGGCACGGTGCGGACGGTCCGACGAAGATCTCCTACAGCCCCGCGGCGTTGATGAGCTCGGAGACGACCCAGAACAGCACGCCGACCCCGATCACGAGACCCCAGCCGGTATAGAGCGTGAACGCCTTCACATCGCCGCGCGGCGCGAGGAACGTCGCCGCCCCGCTGAAGACCGCGCCGAGCAGCGCGAGGACGATCGCCGTCCACAGCAGCGGCACGGCGAGGGAGTCGATAGCCGCGAGGGCCCCGGCGACGCCGCCGAGGACGGCGAGCACGACGCCCGCGATCTCAGCGGTCTTCCAGTTCGTGCGCGGCGCGTCCTGCTGCTCGCTCGTCATTCCGTCTTCCCCCTCTTGCCTGGCTGCATCACCCGGTCGTCCAGGATCTTACGGATCTGCTCCAGCCGCTCGCCAATGCGCGACTCGAAGCCGTTGGCCGACGGCTCGTAGTAGCGCGTGCCGTCGAGTTCGTCCGGGAGGTACTGCTGGGCGGCGATGCCGTGCGGCTCATCATGCGCGTAGACGTAGCCCTTGCCGTGGCCGAGGCGCTTGGCTCCCGCGTAGTGCGCGTCGCGCAGGTGCTTCGGGACACGGCCGAATCGGCCGGCCTGGACGTCGGCGATCGCCGCGTTGATGCCGTTGTAGGCGCGGTTCGACTTGGGCGCCGTCGCGAGGTAGACGACCGCCTCGGCGAGCGGGATGCGGCCCTCCGGCATGCCGATGAGCTGCACGGCGTCCGCGGCGGCGACCGCGATCTGCAGCGCCTGCGGATCGGCCATGCCGACATCCTCGGCGGCGCTGACGATGATGCGCCGGGCGATGAAGCGCGGATCCTCCCCCGCCTCGATCATCCGTGCGAGGTAGTGCAGGGCGGCGTCGACGTCGCTGCCCCGGACCGACTTGATGAACGCGCTGATGACGTCGTAGTGCTCGTCGCCCTGGCGGTCGTAGCGCAGCAGCGCACGGTCGACCGCGGCGGCGACGAGCTCGGCGGTGACGACCGAGTCGGCCGCCTGGGCTGCCGCGGCCGACGCCTCGAGCGCGGTCAGCGCGCGACGCGCATCGCCGGAGGACAGCCGTACGATCGCGTCGCGCGCCTCCGGCGCGAGCTCCACCGCCCCCGCAAGGCCGCGCGGGTCGGTCACCGCGCGGTCGATCAGCTCGCCGAGGTCCTCGTCGGCCAGCGGCTCGAGCGTCAGCAGCAGCGAGCGGGACAGCAGCGGGGAGATGACCGAGAACGACGGGTTCTCCGTGGTCGCGGCCACGAGGATCACCCAGCCGTTCTCGACGCCGGGCAGCAGGGCGTCCTGCTGCGCCTTCGTGAAGCGATGGATCTCGTCGAGGAAGAGCACCGTTGTCAGCCCGTACAGGTCGCGGTCGGCGAGCGCCTTCTCCATGACCTCGCGGACGTCCTTGACCCCGGCGGTGACCGCCGACAGCTCGACGAAGCGACGGGCCGACTCCCCCGCGATCGCCTTCGCGATGGTCGTCTTGCCGGTGCCGGGCGGACCCCAGAGGATGACGGAGGTCGCGCCGCGCCCGCCCTCCCGCTCCGAGGCGAGCGCGCGCAGCGGAGAGCCCGGCCCGAGCAGATGCCGCTGGCCGACGATCTCGTCGAGGCTCCGCGGGCGCATCCGCACGGCGAGCGGCGTCGCGCCGCGCGCCATCGCCGCACCCTGCAGTCCGCTCGCCTCCATACCCGGAAGCCTAGGCGCGACCACCGACACGCGGCCGGGCCGGGCCGAGCGATAGCAGCCTGCCAGGGAGCGTTCGCCGCTTTCGCTAGGCTCGTTCCCCGTGGCGAAGCGACCCGACCCCAAGGACCGAGAGCAGCGACGCATCGCGCGCGAGTACGAGGCGCGGCAGGCGCTGCACGAGCGCCGGGTCGGTCGCCGCCGGCGGGACAACCTGATCGCCCTCATCGGCGGCGTCCTCGTCGTGGGCCTCGCCGTCTTCGCCGTGTGGACGTACTCGGCCTGGGGCCCCGGTCGGCCCGTCCCGACACCGACCGACACTGCCACCGCGACGCCGGGACCGACGGACACCCCGAGCCCGAGCGACGCGCCCACGCCCGCGCCGACCGCCACCGACGACGCGCCCGTGCTCGAGGTGCCGAGCCCCGACCTCGCCGAGGGCCGCATCTGGACGGGCTCGATGACCGTCGGCGGCGTGGATCTCGGCGTCGAGCTGAACGGCGCACTCGCCCCGCAGGCGACCGCCATGTTCGTCCAGGCCGCGCAGACCGGCTGGTTCCTCGGCAAGTACTGCCCCCGCGTCACCTCCTATGCCGAGATGCAGGTCCTGCAGTGCGGCACGGCCGCGCCCGACTCGACGGCGAGCGAGGACGGATTCCGCTTCGGTCCCATCGAGAACGCGCCCGCCGACGACCGCTACCCGGCCGGCACGATCGCCATGGCGCGCATCGGCAACGACGGCTCCTCGATGGCCCACCAGTTCTTCATCGTGACCGCCGACTCGTCGATCCCGAGCGACAGCGCGGGCGGCTACACGATCGTCGGCCGCGTCACGAGCGGCCTCGACCGGCTGATCGCCGATGTGACCTCCCGCGGCGCCGTCGGCGGCGCGCAAGACGGCGTGCCCGCCGAGACCGTGCAGATCACGGGCTTCACACTTCAGTAACGCCGTCCCCGTCTCGCGGCCGGACCCCTAAACTTGGACCGGCCATGACGGACGCGACCACGCGCGTTCGCGCGCGACCACGAGCTAGGGATACGACATTGACCTCGAACGACCAGAGCACCGCACCGGCGTCCTGGGGCCGCGTCGATGAGACGACGGGCGCGGTGTTCGTCCGCATCGGCGACACCGAGCGCCAGGTCGGCGAATACCCCGACGCCTCCGCCGAGGAGGCCCTCGGCTACTACATCCGCAAGTTCACCGAGCTCGAGGGCACGGTGACGCTCCTCGAGCAGCGCGCCCGCGGCGGCGCGCCCGCCGCCGACGTCGCGAAGGCGTCCAAGAACCTCCTCGGGCTCATCGAGAAGGCGAACGCCGTCGGCGACCTCGCCTCGCTCACCGCCCGGGTCGAGGCGCTCGGCGGCGTCATCGCGGGCAAGGTCGAGGAGCAGTCCGAGGCGCACAAGGCCGAGATCGAGGCCGCCGTCGCCGAGCGCACCGCGATCGCGGAGGCGGCGGAGGAGATCGCCGCCCGCGACCTGACGAAGGTGCAATGGACCTCGGTCGGCGCCGAGATGGACGCCCTCTTCAAGCGCTGGCAGGAGCACCAGGCGAGCGGCCCGCGCCTGCCGAAGTCGACCGCCGACGCCCTCTGGAAGCGGTTCAGCGCCGCGCGCTCGACCGTCGACGCCGCGCGCCGCGCGTTCTTCCACCAGATCGACTCCGCGCACAAGGACGCCCGCGGGGCGAAGGAGGCCCTCATCGCGAAGGCCGAGGCCCTCGGTCCCAAGGGCAGCGACGGCATCCCCGCCTACCGCCTTCTCGTCGAGGAGTGGAAGCAGGCGGGCCGTGCCGGCAAGAAGTCGCAGGACGACGCCCTGTGGGACCGCTTCAAGGCCGCCGGCGACGCGCTCTACGCCGCGAAGAAGGAGCAGATCGCCGCAGAGCACACGGAGTTCTCGGCGAACCTCGAGACGAAGCTCGCGCTCCTCGCCGAGGCGGAGGGCATCCTGCGGGTCACGGACCGCAAGCAGGCGCGCGAGCTCCTGAGCGACGTCCAGCGCCGCTGGGAGAAGGCGGGCAAGGTCCCGCGCGAGCAGGTGAAGCCCGTCGAGGACCGGCTCCGCAAGGTCGAGGCGCATGTGCGCAAGCTCGACGAGGACCACTGGCACCGCACCGACCCCTCGCGCGTCGAGCGCTACGAGGGCTTCGCCGGTCAGCTCCAGGACTCGATCGCCAAGCTCGAGAACGAGCTCGCCGCGGCGGAGCAGTCCGGCGACAAGCGCAAGATCGAGGACGCCAAGAAGGCGCTCGACACGCAGAAGGCCTGGCTCGCCGCGGTCAAGCAGGGCTGACCTCCGGATCTCGCCGGATCCGGACCCGGCTCGGGGAACGTCCCTCAACAGGCGCCCGGTTCTCCACAGCAGCGAGATCGCGGCTGTCGGCCGGCGCGCGCCCGGTGTCAGGCTGAGGGCATGAACTCGCCGCTGCCCGACCTGCTCGACGCCGAGGACCTGCCCGAGGCGGTGCTGCGCGCCGCCGTGCTCGACGGCGAGCTGTACCCCGTCGGACCGTGCTACCGGCCCGTCGACCTGCCGCCCGACGCCGCGGCCCGGGCTTCCGCGCTCCGCTCGACGGCGTCGCAGGCTCGCGTGCTCGCCGGACGGACCGCCGCCTGGGTGTGGGGCGCGGCTGCCGACCCCGGGGAGCCGCTCAGCGCGTTCGTCCCGTCGACCGCGGCCGTCGGCCACACCTCCCCTCTCCTCGGCGCGAGCATCCGCGTCGTGCGGCTGCGCGCGAGCGACGTGATGCGCCTGGACGGCGTGCCGCTCACGACGCCGCTGCGGACCGCGATCGACCTGCTGTGCGCCGCGGCGCCATCGCCCGCGCGGGCGGACCGGCTCGGGGTGCACGCGCTGCTCGCGATCGCCGGCGCGACCGCCGAGGACCTGCTCGCCGACCTCGCGACGAGGAGCCGACTCGTGGGCCGCGATCGCGCGATCGCGCTGGCGGAGGCGCTGCGCGCGGACGCATTCGGCGTCGCCGCCTAGGTGCTCGTCACGCGGTAGACGTCGTAGACGGCGTCGATGCGGCGGATCGCGTTGAGCACGCGGTCCAGATGCGTCGCGTCGCCCATCTCGAAGAGGTAGCGGCTGTAGGCGATGCGCTCGTTCGACGTCGAGACGTTCGCGGAGAGGATGTTCACATGGTGCTCGCTGAGCACGCGCGTGATGTCGGAGAGCAGACCGCCGCGATCGAGCGCCTCGACCTGGATCTGCACGAGGAAGAGGCCCTTCGCCTCCGGCTCCCACGACACGTCGATCATCCGCTCCGGCTCCTGCTGGAGCGTGCCGACGTTCTTGCAGTCGGCGCGGTGCACGGAGACGCCCTGCCCGCGCGTGACGAAGCCGACGATCTCGTCGCCGGGAACCGGCGTGCAGCACTTGGCGAGCTTCACGAGCACGTCGCCGTCGCCGCGCACGAGCACCGCGGTGCGCGACGGACCCCCGGCGCGCGGGCGCGGCGAGGCCGTCAGCACGTCGGAGTCCTCGTGCTCGACCGTCTCCGTGACGCCGGCGAGCAGCTTCTCGATGACCGACTGCGTCGAGACATGGCCCTCGCCGATCGCGGCGTAGAGGCCGGAGACGGTCGTCAGGTTGAGCTGGCCTGCGACGGCGAAGAGCGAGTCCTGCGTCGTGAGCCGCTGCAGCGGCAGGTTCCGCTTGCGCATCGCCTGCGCGAGCGACTCCTTGCCCTGCTCGATCGCCTCCTCGCGGCGCTCCTTCGTGAACCAGTTCCGGATCTTGTTCCGCGCGCGCGTCGACGCGACGAAGTTCAGCCAGTCCTGGCTCGGGCCGGCGTCCGGGTTCTTCGAGGTGAGCACCTCGATCGTGTCGCCCGAGACGAGCTTCGAGTTGAGCGGGACGAGCCGGCCGTTGACCTTGGCGCCCATCGTGCGGTGACCGATCTCGGTGTGCACCGCATAGGCGAAGTCGACCGGGGTCGCGCCGGTCGGCAGGCCGATGACGCGGCCCTGCGGCGTGAAGACGTAGACGTCCTTCGCCCCGATCTCGAACCGCAGGCCCTCGAGCCACTCGGTCGGGTCCGCCGTCTCCTCGGAGAAGTCGGTGAGCCGGGCGATCCACGCCATGTCGGTGTCGACCGGCCCGTCCGAGGGCTTGCCGCCCGCCATCCGCTCCTTGTACATCCAGTGCGCCGCGACGCCGTACTCGGCCCGCTGATGCATCTCGTTGGTGCGGATCTGGATCTCGACGGGACGGCCCTCCGGGCCGATCACGGTCGTGTGCAGCGACTGGTACAGGTTGAACTTCGGCGTCGCGATGTAGTCCTTGAAGCGGCCCGGGATCGGGGTCCACCGCGCGTGGATGGCGCCCAGGACGGCGTAGCAGTCGCGCACGCTCGGGACGAGCACGCGGATGCCGGTCAGATCGTAGATGTCGTCGAACTCGCGACCGCGGACGACCATCTTCTGGTAGATCGAGTAGTACTGCTTCGGACGGCCCTGGACGGTGCCCTTGATCCGCTCGACGCGGAGGTCGTCGCGCACGGTCTCGATGACCCTCGCGACGTACTCCTCGCGCTTCGGGTCGCGCTGGCGGACGAGGTTCTCGATCTCGACGTAGAGCTTCGGGTGCAGCACGGAGAACGAGAGGTCCTCGAGCTCGACCTTGACGGTCTGCATCCCGAGCCGGTGCGCGAGCGGCGCGTAGATCTCGAGCGTCTCCTTCGCCTTCCGCGTCGCGGACTCGGCGGGGACGAAGCCCCAGGTGCGGGCGTTGTGCAGCCGGTCCGTCAGCTTGATGACGAGCACTCGGATGTCCTTCGACATGGCGACGATCATCTTGCGGACCGTCTCCGCCTGCGCGGAGTCGCCGTACTTGACCTTGTCGAGCTTCGTCACGCCGTCGACGAGCATCGCGATCTCGTCGCCGAAGTCGGCGCGGAGCTGCTCGAGCGAGTACTCCGTGTCCTCGACCGTGTCGTGCAGCAGCGCCGCCGCGAGCGTCTTCGGGCCGAGTCCGAGATCCGCGAGGATCTGGGCGACCGCCACGGGGTGCGTGATGTACGGCTCGCCGGAGCGCCGCTGCTGGCCGCGGTGGGCGCGTTCCGCCGTCTGGTATGCGCGCTCCACGAGCGCGATATCGCCCTTGGGATGCTGCTGCTTGATCGTGCGCAGCAGCTTGTCCACCGCGCCGGAGTGCTGCGGTGCCCGCGAGAAGATCCTGGGCAGGCGCGAGAGCAGCGACGCGTTCGCCGTCTCCGTCACGAGGACCTCCGAAAGGGGTGGACCCCCTATTCTACGGCGGCTCCGACGGGCTCCTGCTTCGCCTTCGCTCGCAGCGCAAGGACCCGCTCGGTGTGCTTGCGGATCCTCGGCTCGCCCTCGCGCAGCTGCGAGTACAGCGGCGCCGCGATGAAGATCGTCGAGTAGGTGCCGACGATGATGCCGATGAACAGCGCGAGCGCGATGTCGCGGAGCGTGCCGGCCCCGAGCCAGATCGCGCCGATCCAGAGGATCGATGCGACCGGCAGGACGGCGACGACCCCCGTGTTGATCGAGCGCACGAGCGTCTGGTTGACCGCGAGGTTGACCGACTCGGGGAAGGTGCGCACGGACTCGTTGCCGTCCTCGAGCGTGTTCTCCCGGACCTTGTCGAAGACGACGACGGTGTCGTAGAGGGAGTAGCCGAGGATCGTGAGGAAGCCGATCACCGCCGACGGCGTGATCTCGAAGTCGAAGACCGCGTACACGCCGATCGTGATGACGAGGTCGTGGACGAGCGAGACGATCGCGGCGAGCGACATCTTCCAGGTGCGGAAGTAGATCGCCATGAACAGCGCCGCGAGGACGACGAACACGATGAGCGCGATGATGCCCTGCCGGGACACGTCCTGGCCCCAGCTGCCGCTGATCGTCGTCACGGACACCTGCTCGACCGGCACGTCGTACGCGGCGGCGAGGGCATCGCGGATCGCATTCGCCTGCTCGGTGTCGAGCGTCTGGGTCTGGACCTGGATCGACTTCACGTCGGTCCCGACGACCGTGACGTGCGCGGCGGCGCCCGGGACGACGCCGTGCACGGCATCCTCGGCGAGGCGCTGCGACGAGTCGGCGACGGCGGAGACCTTGAACTGCGAGCCGCCGGTGAACTCGATGCCGAAGGACACGTGGCCGCGCAGGACGGGCACGAGGACCGCGATGAGCAGGAGCACGATCGCGATGCCGTACCACCACTTGCGACGACCGACGAAGTCGAAGGACTTCGCGCCGGTGTACAGATCGTTGCCGAAGCGCGTGAGCCGCGAGACGCCGGCCATCAGTCCTCCTCGCCCTTGCCTCGGGAGGCCGCGACGAGCTCGGCGGCCTTCCGTTCGGCGATGGTCTGCCGCTTCGCGGCCTCCTTGCTCGCGCCGTCGCGGCGCTTCTCCGCGCTGAAGCGGAACTCCGCCCGGCCGCGGTAGACGGCGCCGAGCGCCTGCGGATCGAGGCCGCTCAGCGGGTGGCCGCTCGCGAAGAACCGGTTCTGCGCGATGAGCCGCAGGATCGGGTGCGTGAAGAGGACCACGACGAGCACGTCGATGACGGTCGTGAGCCCGAGCGTGAACGCGAAGCCGCGCACGCTGCCGACGGCGAGGACGTAGAGCACGACCGCGGAGAGCAGGTTGATGAACTTCGCGGACAGGATCGTGCGGAGGGCGCGCTTCCAGCCGGCCTCGACCGCGGCGGGGAGCGTTCTGCCGTCGCGGAGCTCGTCGCGGATGCGCTCGAAGTAGACGATGAACGAGTCCGCGGTGAAGCCGATCGAGACGATGAGGCCCGCGATGCCGGCGAGCGAGAGCGCGAAGCCCTGGCGCCAGGACAGCAGGGCGATCACGAGGTAGGTCAGGATCGCCATGATCACGAGCGATGCGATCGTCACGAGGCCGAGCAGCCGGTACTGGAACAGCGAGTAGATCAGGACCAGCACGAGGCCGATGAGGCCCGCGATGAGGCCGATGGCGAGCTGCTCCGAGCCGAGCGTCGCGGAGAGCGACTCGCTCGACTGCAGCTCGAAGCTGATCGGGAGGGCGCCGTTGCGGAGCTGGTCGGCGAGCGTCTTCGCGCTCTCCTGGGTGAACGAGCCGGAGATCTGCGGACGGCCGTCGGCGATCTCGGCGTTCGTCGAGGGCGCGGTGATGACCCAGCCGTCGAGGACGACCGCGAAGCGGTTCTGCGACGAGTCGACGGGGAAGCCGACGAGGCGCTGCGTCGTCTTCGCGAAGATCGCGGTGCCCTCGGGGTCGAACACGATGTTGACGGCCCACTCGTTCGTCACCGAGCCGTTCTGGCCGGCCCGCAGGCCCGCGCTGGCGTCGGAGATCGTCGATCCGTCGACCTCGACCGGACCGAGGATGAAGCGCTCGCCGGTCTGCGGGTCGCAGGACAGGAACGGCTTGTCGGTCGGCGCGAGGGCGACATCGGGGTCGTTGAGCGAGAGGCAGTCGAAGGTCAGGTAGTCCCAGTAGAGCTGGGCCGTGATCTGGTTCAGGTCGCTCGGGTTCGCGGGATCCGGGGTCTCGGCCGGGGTGTCCGAGAGCGGCGTCGCCGGCTCCGGGATCGTGCCGTCGGGGATCTCCGCCGGCATGGCCGCCTGGACCTCCGCCGTGACGGCGTCGGGCGGCGTGCAGTCGGTGCTGCTCCCGCAGAGCACCGGGCGGAAGTCGAGCTTCGCGGCCGCCTGGACGCGCGCGAGCGTGTCGTCGCTCGGCGTGCCCGGGATGGACACGACGATGTTCGTCCCGCCCTGCGCGGTGACCTCCGCCTCGGAGACGCCCGCGGAGTCGACGCGCTGGCGGATGATGGAGACGGCCTGCTGGAGCTGCTCGTCCGTGATCGTCTGCCCTTCGGCGAGGCGGGGGGCGAGGATGAGCTGCGTGCCGCCCTGCAGGTCGAGCGCGAGCTTCGGCTTGAGCCCGGCATCGCCCCACAGGCGGCCCGCGCCGAGGACGACGGCGAGCAGCGCCGTGATGACGGCGAGCCAGATGAGCGCGCGCCCTGCGACACGCGTCGTGGTGTTCCGGGCCATTACGACTTCTTGGGCGCGTCGCCGTCCGCATCGCCCTCGGCGGCGTCCTCGGCCTTCTCGACGCGCTCGCCGAACCGGGGCTCCCCGTCGACGTCATCGGCGTCGCCAGTCTCGCGGGCCAGCTGCTCGCGCTCGGCGATCTCCATGGCCTCCTCGACGGAGCGGGGCTCGCCCGCGGCCGCGGCGGCGGTCGGGTCGACGACCTTGACGAGGGTCTGGCGGTGCACCTTGACGACGTTGCCCGGATTCAGCTCGATCTCGGCGGTGTTCGCGAGCTCGTCGACGGAGACGAGCTTGCCGAAGAGTCCGAAGGACGTCATGACGTCGACGCCCGGACGCATGGAGTCCTGGAGCTTCGCGGCGTCCGCCTTGCGCTTGCGCGAGCTGCGCCACATGAAGAACACCATGACCGCGAGCAGCGCGACGAGGATCCACGTCGTCCAGCCGCCGCCGAACAGTCCGCCGTCGCCCGTCGCGGGCTGTCCGGTCGCGGCGGGGTTCGGCTCCTGGCCGGTCGCCGTGGTCGGAGCGACCATCGAGCACGCGGAGAGGAGGACCGCGGAGCCCGCGAGGACGAGCGCGGCGGCGCCGCGACGGATGAGGGTCATGGAAGGTGCCTTTCAGAGGCCGACATGCCCGCGGGCTGCGGGTAGGGCCTCAGTGATCATAGACGATCGAGGAATCCCCGAATCTGGGGCGCGGCTATCAGCGGGGTGTGCGTCACTCCTCGAAGAGGACCGCGGCCTCGGAGCGCTCGCCCGGAGCGGGGACGTCGAGGTGCGCGTAGGCGGAGGCCGTCGCGATGCGACCGCGCGGGGTGCGTGCCAGCAGGCCGATGCGGACGAGGAACGGCTCGACGACGCTCTCGATCGTCTCCGCCTCCTCGCCGACGGAGACCGCGAGCGTCGAGAGGCCGACCGGTCCCCCGGCGAAGCGCCCGACGATCGCGCCGAGCACGGCCCGGTCGAGCCGGTCGAGCCCGAGGCCGTCGACGTCGTAGAGCTCGAGCGCCGCGCCGACCGCCTCGCTGTCCGACGCGCCGGGGTGCACGAGCGCATAGTCGCGGACGCGGCGCAGGAGCCGGTTGGCGATGCGGGGCGTTCCGCGACTGCGCCCGGCGATCTCGCCGAGCGCGCGACCCTCGATCGACAGACCGAGCAGTCCCGCGGCACGCGAGAGCACCTGAGTGAGCTCGGCGTCGTCGTAGAACTCGAGGTGCGCGGTGAAGCCGAAGCGGTCGCGCAGCGGGTTCGGCAGCAGGCCGGCCCGGGTCGTCGCGCCGACGAGCGTGAACGGCGCGAGGTCGAGCGGGATCGACGTCGCGCCGGCGCCCTTGCCGACCATGATGTCGATGCGGAAGTCCTCCATCGCGAGGTAGAGCATCTCCTCCGCGGAGCGCGCCATGCGGTGGATCTCGTCGATGAAGAGCACCTCGCCGGGCACGAGGCTCGACAGCAGCGCGGCGAGGTCGCCCGCGTGCTGGATCGCGGGGCCGCTCGACATGCGCAGCGGCCGTCCGGTCTCGTGCGCGACGATCATCGCGAGCGTCGTCTTGCCGAGGCCGGGCGGGCCCGCGAGGAGGATGTGCTCGGGCGTGCGCTCCTGCATCGCGGCAGCGTCCATGAGGAGCTGGAGCTGCCCCCGGACTTTCGACTGGCCGACGAACTCGCTCAGGCTCCGCGGCCGGAGGGCGCCCTCGACGGCGAGGTCCTCATCGGAGCCGACGGGCGAGACCGGCCGCTCGGCGCCCTCGGCGCGATCCGCCTGCGTCATCGCACACCGGCCGGGCTGAGCACTGCGAGGGCTCGGCGGACGAGCGTCTGCACCGCCGGGTCCGCGACGGCGTCGTCGAGGACCGCGTCCACGGCGTCGATCGCATGCCGCTCCTGGAATCCGAGGCCGACGAGCGCCGCGACGGCCTGCGCGCGCGCCTCGTCCCGCGCGCCGTCGGCCGGCGCGGCCGGCGCCGCGGAGGCGCTCGCCTGGTAGGCGAGCAGCTTGCCGGCGAGGCTCACGACGATGAGCTTCGCCGTCTTCGGGCCGATGCCGGAGACCTTGCGGAACGCGGCGTCGTCCTCCCCCGCGACCGCGGCGGCGATCTGCGCCGGCGCCATCGCGGCGAGCACCCCGAGCGCCGACTTCGGCCCGACGCCCGTGACACCGCGGAGCAGCTCGAAGACCTCGAGCTCGTCGGTCGTCGCGAAGCCGTAGAGGCTCATCTCGTCCTCGCGCACGATGAGCGCCGTGTGCAGGCGGGCCTCCTCGCCCTCCCGCAGGCCGAGCGCGTGCTGCGGCGTGACCGCGACGGCGTAGCCGACGCCGCCCACCTCGACGACGGCGCGCGCGCCCGAGGCCGCGAGGACGATGCCGCGCAACGAGGAGATCACGTGAACAGACTAGGCGCATTCGTAGCTTTGTTCGAGAGCGACGCGCGCGGTGCATCCGATAGCTTTCGAGGCGACACGCTCGAGGAGGAGTCCCATGCGCATCGCGTTCGCGGCACTGCGGATCCTGGTCGCCGGCGCCATCGTCGCCGCCATCATCGGCCAGCTCATGACCAGTCTGGCCTTCTGGCGGGCCGCCGGGATCGAGGATCCGACCGTCCAACTCGTGAACTTCTTCAGCTTCTTCACGATCCTGTCGAACGTACTCGCCGCGGCGACCCTGCTGATCGGCGCGGCGCTCCTGGCCGGCGGACGCGGCGAGGATCCGCGCTGGTTCGCCGTCGTCCGGCTCTGCGTCACGACGTACATGGTGACGACCGGCATCGTCTACAACCTGCTGCTGCGCGGCATCGAGCTTCCCCAGGGCACGACGCTGCCGTGGTCGAACGAGGTGCTGCACGTCGTCGCGCCGCTCTGGCTGCTGATCGACTGGCTCTTCGCGCCCGGACGGCCGGCGCTGCGCTGGCGGGCGGTCTGGGCGGTCGTCGCCTTCCCGATCGTCTGGGCGGTGTACACGCTCGTCCGCGGCCCGCTCACCTACGATGCGCTCAAGGACCAGGACTGGTGGTATCCGTACCCGTTCCTCGACCCGAACCTCGCGCCGACCGGCTACTGGTCGGTCGCGCTGTACGTCCTGCTCATCGCCGCCGTGATCGGGCTCACCGGACTCGGCGCGGTGTGGGTCTCGCGGCGGCGCGTTCGGCGCTGAGCCAGGCCTGCTGCGCGGGCGTGGGCGCCGCGAGGCCCTCCTCTCCGCTCCGTCGTCCCGGCGCCGGGGACCGCCAGGCGTGGCAGAGCGCGAGCGCCAGGGCATCGGCCGCGTCGGCCGGCCGCGGCGCCGCGTCCAGGCCGAGGATCCGGACCACCATCGCCGTGACCTGCCGCTTGCCGGCGTCGCCGTAGCCGGTCACCGCGGCCTTCACCTCGCTCGGCGTGTGGTGTCCGACGGGGATGCCGCGCGCCGCGGCGCGCTCCATCGCGATCCCCGCCGCCTGAGCCGTGCCCATCACCGTGCGGACGTTGTGCTGGGCGAAGACGCGCTCGACGGCGACCGCGCCGGGGGCGTGCTCGTCCAGCAGCGCCTCGATGCCGGCGCGCACGACGACGAGGCGGTGCTCCGTCGGGTCGTCGGCGGAGGTGCGGATGACGCCGGCGGCGACGAGCCGCGCGGAGCGGTCGCGCGCGACGTCGATGACGCCGAAACCGCAGCGGGTCAGGCCGGGGTCGATGCCGAGGACGCGCATGCTCCCAGTCTCGGGTCTCGACGCCGCCCGAGGCCTACTCGACCCGCGGAGAGCTCACTCCTCGTCGAGCTGCGCCTGGATGTCGG
>JAGIAU010000079.1 GCA_017744755.1 Microbacteriaceae bacterium | reverse complement strand
GTCGTCCCCCGGCGCGGGAGCGCCTCGGCAGGCCCCGGGGCTTACCCTGAGACCATGCGATTCCTCGACGGACGACCGGATCACGACCTGACCTACAGCGACGTGTTCCTGGCCCCGTCGCGGAGCTCGGTCGCGAGCCGGCTCGACGCGAGCCTCGTCCCGGGCGACGGCACGCCGGCGACGATCCCGATCGTCAGCGCGAACATGAACTCCGTCACCGGCCCCCGCCTCGCGGCTGCGCTCGCCCGCCGGGGCGGGCTCGGCGTGCTGCCGCAGGACATGCCGCTGCAGGGGCTCGACGAGGCGCTGCACTGGGTCAAGGCGCAGCCGGTCGCCTTCGACACGGCGCTCACCCTCGCCGCCGAGCAGACCGTTGCCGACGCGCTCGCCCTCGTCCCCGCCGAGGCCGGCTACGGCGTCGCCGTCGTCGACGAGCACGGCGAGCATCTCGGCGCCGTCGCCGCCGATCGGCTGCGGAACGCCCTCCCCGACGCCCCGCTCCGCGACTTCCTCGAGCCCACGCTCGCGAGCGTCGACCTCGACGAGGCCGGCGACGCCCGGCACGCCTTCGACCTGATGGCGGCCGCGGACCTCGACTTCGCCCCCGTCGTGCACAACGGCCACCTCGTCGGCGCCATCTCCCGCCGCGGCGCGCTCCGCTCCACGATCTACGCGCCCGCCGTCGACGCGCAGGGCCGCCTCGCCGTCGCCGTCGCGATCGGCATCAACGGCGACGTCGCCGCGAAGGCCCGCGCGATCGTCGAGGCCGGGGCCGACGTCCTCGTCGTCGACACCGCGCACGGCCACCAGGAGGGCGCGCTCAAGGCGGTCGAGACGGTCGCGAGGCTCGGCCTCGGCGTCCCGATCGTCGCGGGGAATGTCGTCACGCGCGAGGGCGTCACCGACCTCGTCCGCGCCGGCGCGACGATCGTCAAGGTCGGCGTCGGCCCCGGCGCCATGTGCACGACGCGCATGATGACGGCCGTCGGGCGGCCGCAGTTCTCCGCGGTCCTCGACGCCGCCGACGCCGCGCGCGAGCACGGCGCGCACGTCTGGGCGGACGGCGGGGTGCGCTATCCGCGCGATGTCGCCCTCGCCCTCGCCGCCGGGGCGCATTCGGTCATGATCGGGAGCTGGTTCGCCGGCACGATCGAGGCGCCCGGCGCCATCGCCCGCGACGCCCAGGGCCGCGCCTACAAGGAGTCCTGGGGCATGGCCTCCGCCCGCGCCGTGAACGAGCGCTTCCGCCGCCTCGACCCCTACGAGCTCGCCCGCAAGCAGCTCTTCGCCGAGGGCATCTCCTCCTCGACCATCTACCTCGATCCGCTGCGCCCCTCCGTCGAGGACCTCCTCGACATGATCACCTCGGGCCTGCGCTCCTCCATGACCTACGCGGGCGCCCGCGACCTCGACGCCTTCCACGACCGAGCCGTCGTCGGCATCCAGTCCGCCGCGGGCTACGAGGAGGGCAAGGCCCTGCCGGTGTCGTGGTGATCGATGTCGCCAGGCGGGACGCGGCGAGAGGCTGCTGACGTGGAACACGGCCCGGGGTGGTGAAGCAAGCGCGACCCGCGAGGACGGGACCGAGCTGGAGCCGCTCGGGGCGTTCTGGTCATGGTTCCTCGGTCGGAAGCGCTGGACGGTGACGAAGCG
Source organism: Microbacteriaceae bacterium (assembly GCA_017744755.1). GTDB lineage: Bacteria > Actinomycetota > Actinomycetes > Actinomycetales > Microbacteriaceae > 73-13. The sequence continues at coordinate 7,128 of JAGIAU010000079.1, read as the reverse complement.
GTACGAGCCCTACTGACGCGCCCGAGACCAGGGGAGTCGCCGAACCCAGGAGGATTCGGGCGGAGGACATCCTGATTCCGGCGAATCTCCTGGGCTCGGGACCTCAGGCGTCGGCGGCCGGGCGCGGCGGGTTGTGCATGAACTCGATGCGGATGCCGTCCGAGCTCTCGAGGAAGGCCGCGTAGTAGCGGTCGGTGAATCGCGGGTACTCCTTCGGCGCGCGCACCGCGGTCCAGCCGGCGGCGACGGCGACGTCGTGCAGACGGTCGACCTCGGCGCGCGAGTCCACGCGGAAGGCCAGGTGCTGCCAGCCGACCCGGCCGTGGACGTGCGGACCGGAGCCCTCGTCGCGCGCCGGGTAGAGGATGATGCCGACGTTCTCGTCGTCCCACCAGGAGCCGGAGCCGGCGGCTTCCTCGCGCTCGCAGCCGAGCGCGGTCATCACGGGGTCGAACTCGGCGATGGCGCGGTCGACGTCCTCGACGCTGAGCCCGATGTGGTCGAAGAGCGGCATGGGAACGAGCGTAGGGCGGCGGGTGCGGGTCGGCCGACCCGCCGCCGGGGAGCGACCGCTAGCATCGGTTGGGATGGACGACGGTCATAGTCCGGGCCTCATGGTCCCCTCGACTCGCGGCGCTCGCTCGGGGAGTCACGTTGCCTGAGTGGGCGCTGTTCGCGATCGGCGTGGTGCTCACCATCGGCACCGGATTCTTCGTGGCGAGCGAGTTCTCGCTCGTCAACCTCGACCGCGCCGAGCTCGAGGCCCGGCAGGGCCGGGGGGAACGCGGCCTCGGCTGGACGATCTCGGCACTGCGCCGGACGTCGACGCATCTCAGCAGCGCGCAGCTCGGCATCACGCTCACGACGCTCCTCGCGGGCTTCACGCTCGAGCCCGCGCTGTCGCACTGGATCGCGCCGGCGCTGCGGTCCTGGGGGATCGCGGAGGGCGCGGTCGGGCCGATCGCCTCGGTCGTCGCGCTGCTCGTCGCGACCGTGCTGTCCATGATCTTCGGCGAGCTCGTGCCGAAGAACCTCGCGCTCGCGCTGCCGCTGCCGACCGCCCGGATCGTGGTGCCGTTCCAGACGTCGTTCACGGCCGTGTTCCGACCCGTCGTCTGGGTGCTCAACGCCACGGCCGGGGCGATCCTCCGGCTCTTCGGCATCGAGCAGAAGGAGGAGCTCTCGAGCGCGCGCACGGCCGACGAGCTCGCCTCGCTCGTGCGGCGCTCGGCGAGCGAGGGCAGCCTCGAGCAGGACACGGCGACGCTGCTGACCAGGACGCTGCGGTTCAGCGAGCGCACCGCGGCCGATGTCATGACGCCCAGGCCCCGGCTCGAGACGGTCGACCGGGACGACTCGGCGGAGGACGTCATCGAGCTCGCCAGGCGCACCGGGCACTCGCGCTTCCCCGTCGAGGACGGGTCGCCCGATGAGATCGTCGGCGTCGTGCACGTCAAGCAGGCGGTCGCCGTGCCGCGCGACCGTCGCAGGGACGTGCCGGTCGCGGCCATCGCGACCGAGGCGCACCGGGTCCCCGAGACGATGCGCCTCGACACGCTGCTCGGCCAGCTGCGCGCGGAGGGCTACCAGATGGCGATCGTCGTCGACGAGTACGGCGGGACCGCCGGCGTGGCGACGCTCGAGGACCTCGTCGAGGAGCTCGTCGGCGAGGTGTCGGACGAGCACGACCGGCGGCGCACCGAGATCGTGCGCTCGCGCGGCGGCGTGGTGTTCCCGGGCATGTGGCGCCCCGACGAGCTGCTCGACCGCATCGGCGTCGCCGTCCCGGAGGACGGGCCCTACGAGACGGTCGGCGGCTGGATCATGGCCGAGCTCGGCCGGATCCCGGTCGCGGGCGACGAGGTCGTGGCGGACGGCGGAACGTTCCGGGTCGTGCGGATGGACGGGCGCCGGGTCGACCGGGTGCGGCTCACGCCCGCGGGTCCGGACACGCCGCCTTCGGCGGCGCTCGACGCGCGGGGCGGGGGTGAGCGCTGATGGACTGGTGGGGCATCGTCTGGCTGTTCGTCCTGCTCCTGATCAACGGCTTCTTCGTCGCCGCCGAGTTCGCGGTCATCTCGGCGCGTCGTTCCCAGATCGAGCCGCGCGCCGAGGCGGGCTCGCGGTCCGCCCGGACGGCGCTGTGGGCGATGGAGCACGCGACGCTCATGCTCGCCACCTGCCAGCTCGGCATCACGGTCTGCTCGCTGATCATCCTGCTCGTGAGCGAGCCGGCGATCCATCACCTGCTCGAGGGGCCGTTCCACGCGCTCGGCTGGCCGGGCCCGGTCGTCGACGGCGTGTCGTTCGGCGTCACGCTCGTCCTCGTCACGTTCCTTCACGTCGTGATCGGCGAGATGGTCCCGAAGAATCTGTCGTTCACGGTCCCCGATCGCGCGGTGCTCATCCTCGCGACGCCGCTCGTCGCCATCGCCACCGTGCTGCGCCCCATCGTCGCGGCGCTCAACGGCATCGCGAACGGCGCCATCCGGGTCTTCGGGGTGACGCCCAGGAACGAGACGACGAGCGTCTACACGCTCGACCAGGTCGCGACGATCGTCGAGCAATCGACCCGCGAGGGCGTGCTCGAGGACCGCACGGGGGCGCTCGAGGCGGCGTTCGAGTTCACGACGAAGCGCGTCGAGGACGTCGCCGTGCCGCTCGGCGGGCTCGTCACGCTGCCGGAGGACGCGACCCCGGCCGACGTCGAGTCGGCGGTCGCGAAGCGCGGCTACTCGCGCTACATCCTCGTCGACGAGGACGGCGTGCCCTCCGGCTACGTGCACCTCAAGGACGTCCTCGACCTGGAGGGCGAGGAGGTCGACGAGCCGATCCCGCCGAAGCGCGTTCGCCGCCTCGCGACCATCTGGGACGAGACGGAGCTGGAGGACGCGCTCGCCACGATGCGGCGCGAGGGCGCGCACATCGCCCGCGCGTTCGACGCCAGCGGCCAGACGACCGGCGTCCTCTTCCTCGAGGACATCCTGGAGGAGCTCGTCGGCACGATCGACGACGTCACCGAGCGGGACTGAGCGCTCGCAGTCTTCCCGCTCGCTCAGGGTGTTCTACGCCCGCTCAGGGTGGTTTTCACCCTGAGCGAGGAGAGAACACCCTGAGCGAGCGGCGTGAATGTGCGGAGGAGCGCGCTCAGGGAGTGCGCGGAGGGTCAGGAGGCCAGGACCTGGCGGACCGCGTCGGGGAGGCGGCGGTTCAGGTCGAGGACCGGGAACGGGCCGCCGCCCGAGCCGTCCGGGGCGCAGCCCGCGGCGAGGCGCGCGGCGCGGCCGTGCACGAGCGCGGCGGTCGCGCCGAGCCACATGAGCGACTCAAGGTCGATCGGCTGGCGAGCCGCGCGGGTCGCGATGAGCGCGCCGAGCACGCCGGCGAGCGCGTCGCCCGAGCCGGCCGTCGCGAGCCAGGGCGTGCCGTCGTGCACGGCGATCGCGCGGCGGCCGAGCGCGATGTAGGTCGTCGCGCCCTTGAGCAGCACGACGGCGTCGAGCATGGCGGCGCCGGCCATGGCCGCGTCGACCGGCTCGGCGAGGATCTCCGCGCGGGTCGCGCCGAGCAGGCGCGCGAGCTCGCCCGCGTGCGGCGTCGCGATCGTCGGACCGAGGTCGGTGGGGGAGACCCCGATCGCCGCGGCGTCGAGGACGAAGGCGGTGCCGTCCTTCGGCGACAGCCCGGAGCCCATGCCGTTCTCGATCATGAACATCCGCGCGCGTCCCTGGCCGGGCTCCGAGTCCATGCCGCTGCCGAGCACCCACGCCTGCGCCTGCCCGGGCTCGAGGACCGCCTCCGGTCGGCGCTCCAGGACGAGCCGGCCGACGGACTCCGGACCCGAGTAGCGGACCATGCCGACGCCCGTGTGGATCGCGGCGTCCACGCCGATGACGGCGGCGCCCGGATAGCGGAACGATCCCGTCGCGAAGCCGACGACGCCCCGCGCGTACTTGTCGTCGTCCTCGCGGGGCGCGGTGATCCACGCCGCCGCGTCGGCCGCCGTCCACTGCGTCGTCGCTGCAGGTGCCATGTATGCCCCCTAGGTCGCCCCGCCCCCTGGGTGACTACGGTACGCGCTCCGGAGGAGGTCTCGATACGGCCTGTCGGCCTACGCGACCGGCGCGAGGCCGTTCGCCACGTAGAGCTGGATGGAGGTGCCGTGCACGGGCACCGTCATGCCCGGCCGGTAGGCGACCTCGCCGGGGAAGACCTGCACGGAGGAGTCCCACAGCTGCGTGTACGACTCGACCCCCTCGTGCGCCGGCAGCACGACCTCGACGTCCTCCTCGAGGCCGTGCACGACGAGCAGGATGCGATTGAACGCCTCGAACTCCGGGGTCGACGCCGCCAGATACTGCAGCGTGCGCTCCGCCGGCGAGTCCCAGTCGTCCATCGTCATGGGCCGGCCGTCCTTGTTGTACCAGTCCATCTGCGTGGCGCTCGGGACCGTCTCGCCCCAGACGCCGTAGCGGACCGGCCGCAGCGCCGGGTTCTCGCGGCGCAGCCTCGTCAGGTCGCGGGCCACCTGCAGGAGGTCGTTCTGCCACTCCTGCAGCTCCCAGGGGAGCCAGGTGAGCTCGGAGTCCTGGTTGTAGGCGTTGTTGTTGCCGCGCTGGCTCCGGCCCATCTCGTCGCCCGCGGTCAGCATGGGGACGCCGGAGGAGAGCAGGAGGGTGCCGAGGAGGTTGCGCATCGCCTTGCGGCGGGCGTTCAGCACGCGCTGATCGCGCGTCGGCCCCTCGACGCCGTGGTTGAAGCTGAGATTGGACGACGCCCCGTCGCGGTTGTCCTCGCCGTTGCCGAGATTGTGCTTCTCGTTGTAGGCGGTGACGTCGGCGAGCGTGAAGCCGTCGTGCGCGGTCACGAAGTTGACGGAGGCGAGCGGGCCGCGCTCGCGGGCGAAGACGTGCTCGGAGCCGGCGATGCGCCGGGCGAGCGTGCCGATGCCCTCGGGCGCGGCGCCGGCCGTGCGCGCCGCGCCGATGTCGGTGAGCCAGAAGCGGCGCATGCGGTCGCGGAAGCCGTCGTTCCACTCCGACCAGCCGTCGGGGAAGTGGCCGACCTGCCAGCCGCCCAAGCCGACGTCCCAGGGCTCGGCGATGAGCTTCGTGCCCGTGCTGCCGGGCGCGTTCGCCGAGCCGTCCGAGCCGATCCCGACCGTGCCGTCGCCGCCGCCGAGCTGCGGATCGGCGCCGATCGCGCGGATGAGCGGGTGCTCCGGGTCGAACTCGTGCTCCGCGTCGCGGGCGAGCGTCACGGCGAGGTCGAAGCGGAAGCCGTCGATCTGCACCTCCTCGGCCCAGTAGCGCAGCGAGTCGAGGACGAGGCGGGCGGCGGCGGGGTTCGCCGTGTTCAGCGCGTTCCCGCAGCCCGTCGTGTCGACGTACTCGCCCTCCTCCGTCTGCCGGTAGTAGGAGCGGTTGTCGAGGCCGCGGAAGCTGCTCGTCGGGCCGCTGAGCCCCTCCTCCGCCGTGTGGTTGTAGACGACGTCGAGGAACACCTCGAGGCCGGCCTCGTGCAGGTTGCGCACCATGCCCTTGAACTCGCGGAGGATCGCGCCGGTCCCGCCGAGCTGGGCCGCGCGGCTCGCGTAGGCGGCGTGCGGCGTGAAGAAGTTGAGCGTGTTGTAGCCCCAGTAGTTGATGAGGCCCTGCTTGATGAGCCGCTGCTCGGAGACGAACTGGTGCACCGGCAGCAGCTCGACCGCGGTGACGCCGAGGTCCTTGAGGTACCGGATCGTCGACTCGTGCGCGAGGCCCGCGTAGGTGCCGCGGAGCTCCTCGGGGACGGCGGGGTTGAGCTTCGTGAGGCCCTTGACGTGCGCCTCGTAGACGACCGTGTGGTCGAGCGGGGTGCGCGGCTTCCGCGCGTGCCCCCAGTCGAAGGGGTCCTCCTCCTGCACGTAGCCGCGCCACTCGCCGGAGGCGCTGCGGACGAGGCCGCGCGCGTAGGGGTCGAGCAGGTGGACGCCCGGGTCGAACACGTGGCCGGGCCCCTCCGGCCCGTCGGCCCGGAGCGTGTACCGGACGCCCGGCTCCAGGTGGCGCGACTCGACGATCCAGAGGCCGTCGTCCGCGCGCTCGAGGGGGATCGTCGCCGCGACCCAGTCCGCGTCGCTGCGGTCGAAGAGGCAGACCTCCATCGCTGTCGCGTTCGCCGACCACACGGCGAGCCGCCCGCCGTGCGCCGTCAGGTGCACGCCGAGCGGGACCTCGGTGGCGGTCGCGGGCATGGCTACCAGGGTAGTGAACGCGCGGGAGTGCGTTCTGCCGCGCGTCCCCCGCGGGTCGAGCAGCGCCGGAGGCGCGCATCGAGACCTCGATGCGAGACTCGACGGGTGAACGTCTACCTCGACCACGCCGCCTCCACGCCGGCCCGCCCGGAGGCCGTCGCCGCCTACGTCGAGGCGCTCGGCCGCGCCGGCAACCCCTCCTCGATCCACGCGGACGGTCGGGCCGCTCGCGCGCTGCTCGAGGACGCGCGGGAGCGGTTCGCGGCGACGGTCGAGGCGCATCCGACGGAGGTCGTGTTCACGAGCGGCGGCACCGAGTCGGTGAACATCGCCGTCAAGGGCCTCGTCTGGGGCGCCGGCGCGGGTCGCGATCGGATCGTCACCTCGCCCGCCGAGCACCACGCGACGCTCGACGCGGTCGAGTGGCTCGGCTCGCGGGCGACGCGCGTCGACCTCGTCCCGGTCGACGGGCTCGGCCGCGTCCGGCTCGACGAGCTCGCGCGCATCATCGAGGAGGGCGGCACCCGCACGGTCGCGCTCCTCACGCTGCTGTGGGCGAACAACGAGATCGGCACGATCGAGCACACCGACGCGATCGCCGACCTCGCCGCGGAGCTCGGGGCGCCGCTGCACTGGGATGCCGTCGCGGCCTTCGGGCATGTGCCGATCTCGTTCCGCCGCAGCGGCGCGCAGGCGATGTCCGTCTCGGGCCACAAGATCGGCGCGCCGATCGGCACGGGCGCGCTGCTCGTCCGTCGCGGCGCCGAGCCCGTCCCGCTCACGCACGGCGGCGGCCAGCAGTCCGCGCGCTCCGGCACGGTCGACGTCGCGGGCGCCGTCGCGCTCGCGGTGGCCGCGGAGCTCGCGGTGGCCGAGCTGGCGGAGGAGTCGCG
>JAGIAU010000078.1:3482-8785 GCA_017744755.1 Microbacteriaceae bacterium | reverse complement strand
CCTCGGCCCAGTAGGAGACCGACTTCATGCCGATGACGCGGTCGCCCATGGCGCGCAGCGTGCCCTGGTCGGCGGCGCAGCAGTTGGCGAGCACCTTGCTGATGTCGCCGCCCTGATCGAGGTAGGCGGTCAGGAAGCCGGGGCCGCCCGCGCCGCCCGCGAGGGCGAGGAACACGATGTCCGCGCCGCCGGCGAGCGCCGACTGCACCTGGGCCGCGTAGCCCGCCCAGTCGGTCGTCGTGTTCGGCGCCCAGATCTGCTGGACGATCTCGCCGCCGTTGGCGACGAAGCCCTGGACGAAGCCTGCGCAGGACTCCCAGCCGAAGGAGTAGTCGTGGCAGAGCGTGACGGCCTTCTTGTAGCCGCCCTCGGTCGCCGCCCATTCGCCGCCCGGGTAGGTCGACTGGGTCGAGCCCATCGAGCCGGTGCGGACCGTGAACTCGTTCCAGTTCTGCTGCGTCAGGTCGTTCGACGCGGCGACCGGGTGGAGGTTCGGGATGCCGAGCGGCGTCGTGTACTGGTTGACCGCGGAGGCCGTGCTCGCGATGAGCGGGCCGACGATGATGTCGACCTGATCCTGCTCGACGAGCTTGTGCGCCTTGGTGAGCGCCGTCTCGGGGTTGCCCGCGTCGTCCTCGGCGATCGTGTCGATCGTGACGCCGCCGGCGTCGTTGCCGTTCTCCTCCCAGTAGAGGTTCCAGCCGTCGAGCATCTCCTGGCCGGCGATCGCGAAGTTGCCGGAGGTCGGGGAGAGGAAGCCGACCTTGAGCGTGCCGGTCGCGAGCTCCGGGGCGGAGTCGGTCGGGGCGGGGGTCTCCTCGGTCGACGCTCCGGGAGGGGCGCAGGCCGTGAGCGTCAGCGCGGCTGCGACGCCGAGACCCGCGAAGGCGGCCCAACGGCCGCGACGGGACATCGTCATTGACATCGTGCGTGTTCCTTTCGAATGAGTGCTGCAGGGGGTTGGTGGTCAGGCGGGTCGGCGTCGGCCGCGCCGGACGAGCTTCGCGATGCTGCCCGCGATGCCCGCCCTGGCGAAGAGGATGACGGCGATGAAGATGAGGCCGAGGATGAGCTGCCAGCGGTCGACGTAGCTGGAGAGCACGTTCTCGATGAGGACGACGATCGCCGCGCCGATGAGCGGGCCGAGCGTCGTGCCGACGCCGCCGAGGATGACCATGACGATGAGCAGCACGGAACGTTCGACGCCCGTCGAGGTCGGGCTCACGAAGCCGGTGTGCCAGACCGACAGCAGGCCCGCGAGCCCGGCGATGAAGCCGGAGATCATGAACGCGCCGACCTTGTACCAGGCGACCCCGTAGCCGAGGCTGCGCATGCGGCTCTCCGAGTCGCGGATGCCGCGCAGCGACGCGCCGAACGGCGAGCGGCCGACGATCCAGAGCAGCGCGGTCGACACGACGAACATCGCCAGGACGAAGTAGTAGTAGGTCCAGTACTCGCCGAGGAACTCGGGGCGCGCGATGCCGGAGATGCCCGTGTCGCCGTTCGTGACGGTCGTGTACTTCGAGGCGAGGCCGAAGATGAGCATGCCGACGGCGAGCGTCACCATGAGGAAGTAGATGCCGCTCGTGCGCATCGAGAGGACGCCGTAGACGAAGGAGACGACGAGCGTCACGGCGAGCGCCAGCACGACCTGCATGCCGACGTCCATGCCCTGCTTCGACGCCCAGCCGGCGCCGTACGCCGCGGCGCCCGCGATAGCGCCGTGGCCGAGGGAGGCCATGCCGCCCTCGCCGACGAGGAAGTTGACGCTCGAGGCGAGGATCGCGGCGATGAGGATCGTCGAGGTGAGCGAGATGGCGAACGAGTTCGTGCCGAGGTAGGGCAGCGCGATGCCGACGGCGAGGACGACGCCGAGGCCGACGAGCTGGAACGTCCGCGAGCGGAAGAACCCGCCACCGCCGCCGAGGCGCGCCGGGATGAGCCCCGTCGCGGGTCGGACGACCGGGGTCGCGCGCGTACCGGGGTTGCTCATGCGGTCCTCCCGAAGAGACCCTGCGGCCGGATGACGAGGACGAGCGCCATCGGCAGGAAGACGGTGAAGTAGGAGAGCTCGGGGATGTACGTCTTCGCGAAGACGTCGATGAGCCCGATGACGGCGCTGCCGACCGCGGCGCCTGCGATGCTGCCGAGCCCGCCGATGATGATGACGACGAGGGCGTAGAGCAGGACCTCGTTCTGCACGCCCTGCAGGATGGGCGTCCTGCCCGCGCCGATCGTGCCGCCGATCGCGGCGAGCGCGGCGCCGACGACGAACATGCCGGTGAACACCCATCGGATGTTCACGCCCATCGCCGAGATGACCTCGCGGTTGTCGACGCCCGCGCGGACGATGGCGCCGACGCGCGTCCTCGTCTGGACGAGCGCGAGGGCGATGCCGATGACGAGCGCGACGCCGATGACGAAGAGCGAGTACCAGGGGGCGGAGAACGTGCCGATGGTGAGCGTCCCCTGCGGGCGCACCGCGTTCGGCAGCTGCTGCGGGTCGCCGCCGAAGATCCAGAGGCAGACGTCGGCGACGACGAAGCTGACGCCGATCGTGAGGAGCACCTCGGGCAGCTCCTGCCCGCGGACGAAGCGCAGCAGGCCGATCTCGACGATGAAGGCGAGGACGCCGACGACGGCGATCGCGGCGACGAGACCGACGAGGAGGTTCCCGGAGATCGCGGAGACGGCGATCCCGACGTAGCCGCCGAGCATGTAGAACGCGCCGTGCGCCATGTTCACGATCCGCATGAGGCCGAACACGAGGGTCAGCCCGCTGGCGAGGAGGAACAGGGTGGCGCCGAAGCTGAGCCCGTTCAGGATCTGCTGAGCGATGAGCACGTGCGCCTAGGCCTTCCGCTTCTTCGAGGGTGGTCGCCGGTCGGTGACCGGTCCCAACAGGATCAGCGATCGATTGCAGAGTGTCAAGTCAGGGTGAACACGGGAGGGTCACGATGCGGCAACGACTTCGATCGGCCGGTACCTCGCGCGGCCGATCGCGCCCGCGAGCAGGAACACGACCGAGCCGCCGAGCGAGCCGAGGAACAGCGCCGGGAAGCCATGCGAGTCCACCGCGAGCTGTCCGAGCGCGCCGCCGAGCGCGCCGCCGAGCATGAGCGAGATCGAGAAGAACGTCATGCCGAGCGCCCGCGCGTGGGTCGCCGCATCGGTCATCCAGTTCTGCAGCGTCGTGTGCGACAGCGCCCATGCGACGCCCATCATGGCCGCCGCCGCGAGCACCGTGCCCGGCGAGACGCCGGTCAGCAGCACGGCGAAGGCGCTCACCGCGAAGCAGCCGCCCACGAGCATGAACACCCACGGGCGCACCCGCCGCACGACGAGCTTCATCGACTGGCTCACGACGACGACCGCGACGCCGAACGCGGCCGTCACGAGCCCCGAGACGAACGCCCCCTCCCCGGTCTGCTGCAGTGCCTGCGGCACGAAGTTGTAGACCCCGATGAGCAGCGTCCCCTCGAGGATCGTGAAGCCGTACAGGCCGAGGGCGACGCGGTTGCGCACGAGATGCCGCAACTGCGGGACGATCCGCTCCTCGCCGGCCCGCGGCGGCTCGACCTGCCGCGCGAGCAGCACCGCGAGCACCGCCGAGACGACCGCGAAGCCGCCGAAGATCCAGCGCCAGCCGACGACCTCCGCGAGCGCCCCGGCCCCGAGCGTCCCCGCCGCGAGGCCGAGCGCCGTCGCCGTCGCGAGGTTCGACATCGCGGCCGGACGGCGCGCGGGCGGCAGCGTGTCGCCCAGGTAGACGAGCACGGCGGCGAACGTCGCCGCATACGCCCCGCCGGAGGCGACGCGCGCGATCACGAAGGTCAGGAGGTCCGGGGCGAGCGCGCTCGCGAAGCCCGCGACCGCCGCGAGGGAGGTCGAGACCCAGAGCACGCGCACGCGGCCCCACTTCGTCTGCAGCGGACCCCAGAGGAGCTGCAGCACCGCATAGGCGAGCGCGTGGCCCGTGATCGCCCAGCCGGTCAGGGCGAGGCTCGCATGGTCGAAGTCCGCCGCGATCGTCGGCACGAGCGGCAGCGCGAGCGCCCGGTCGATCGTCGACCAGAAGATCGCGAAGGGCAGGACGACCGCGGGTCCGAGCGCCCTCACGCGGCTCCCCGAGCGAGCGGAGCGAGTCGAAGGGTCACCGCCCTGCGGCCTCTCCCGCCAGCTTCTCCGCCAGGTAGTCCCAGTCGCGCGCGAAGCGGTAGGCGTGCCGCGGCGGCATCTGCGGCGCCTGCGTCTCGAGCCAGGTCACCTCGGCGCCCGTCGCCGCGAAGGCGTGCACGCAGCCGACCCCCGCCCACGCGAAGTCGCCCGGCTGCAGCAGGAACTCCTCGCCGTCGAAGGTCGCGAGCACCTCGCCATCCGTCACGAGATAGGCCTCCTCGAGCGGGTGGTCGTGCGGACCCGCCTTCCCGTCGGGCTCGTACCGGACCATGAACATCGCGCCGAGCGTCGCGCCCAGGTCGGAGTCGACCATCATCTTCAGCGAGATGCCGCTGTAGACGAGCAGCGCCGTGCGCATGCTCGCGGAGACCGCGAGGACGTCCTGCGACTGGCGGCCGGGGTTCATGTGCGCCGCGGTGATGTTCCCGAACGACCGGGTGCGCGGATCGCGCGGGTCCACCGGGAGCGGCTCCGCCTCGGGCAGCTCCGCGACGCGGAACGTGTCGAAGCCGTGCCGCTCGCGCGCCGGCGGGGTCACGAGGTCGGCGACGACCGCGGTCTCCCGGCCGCTGCCGCGCCAGCGGTGCGGCACGCCGATCGGCACGACGCCGTAGTCGCCCGCGACGAGCCGGACGGTCGCCTCGGGCGTCGCGAGCTCGACCTCGCCGGCGAGGACGTGGAAGCTGTACTCGAAGGAGTGCACGTGGGTCGCGCTCGAGCCGTCCGGCTCGATGCGCAGCACCCCGAACTCGGTGTGCGCGGCGCCGTCGGCCTCGCCGACGGCGCGCCAGCGCGCGATCCCGGCTGCGCCGGGGATGAGCGCGCCGGGCGGGAGGTACTCGGCTTCCGCGCCGCGGCGCACGACGAACTTCGACATGAGCGCTCATTCCTGCAACCGTTTGTATCGGCGCTGCTACGACCATAGCGTTCAGGCGGACTGAACGGGAAGCGCCGGGCTACGCCGCCGGCCCCGTCGAGCCGCGGACGATGAGCGATACCGGCAGCCGCAGCGTCATCGGCTCCTGCGCGCCCGCGGCGATCCCCTCCAGCAGCAGGCGGGCCGCCTCCGCGCCCATCTCGTGCGTCGGGACGTGGACGGTGGTCAGGGGCGGCCAGAAGTCCTC
>JAGIAU010000078.1:0-3472 GCA_017744755.1 Microbacteriaceae bacterium | reverse complement strand
GAAGTCCTCCGCGAAGGTGATGTCGTTGAACCCCACGACGCTCACATCGCCCGGGCAGGACAGGCCGTGGACCCGGAGGGAGCGCAGCACCCCGAGCGCGATCAGGTCGTTCCCGGCGACGACCGCCGTCGGCCGCGGACCGGCGCGGAGGATCCGGTCCATCGCGTTCTGCCCCGCCTCGACCGTGAGCGCGCGCGTCTCGATCACCTGCGCCGCCGGCACCTTCGACGCACGGCACGCCTCGAGGAACGCGCCCGCGCGGACGGCGCTCGTCGACAGCTCCGGCGGGCCCGCGATGTGCAGCAGCTCGCGGTGTCCCAGCTCGACGAGGTGCGCGACCGCCGCCGCGACGCCGCTCGCGTCGTTCCCGGTCACGAGCGGATAGGGCACGGCGCCGCCGTCGCGGTTCACCATGACCGCCTTGACACCCGCCGCGTACGCCTCCGCGAGCGCGTTCTGATGCTCCTGGTCGCCCGAGGCGACGATCAGGCCGTCGACCCGGCGCCCGAGCAGTGACTCGAGGGCGGCGCGCTCGATCTCCTCGGAGCTGTCCGTGTTCGCGAGCAGGACGGTGTAGCCCCGGGGCTGCAGGAAGTTCTCGATCCCTCGGACGATCGGGGGGAAGAACGGGTTCGTCAGGTCCGGGATGACGACGCCGATCGTCATCGAGCTGCTCGTGCGCAGGCCGCGCGCCATCGCGTTCGCCACGTAGCCGAGCTCGGCGGCCGCCTGCTCGATGCGCTCGACGGTCGCCGCGCTCACCTGGTGCCGCGTCGCCGAGTTCAGGGCCCGGGAGACGGTCGCCTTGTGCACGTTCGCGAGGCGCGCGACATCGTCGATCGTCGCACGGCGCGGCCCCTCGATCGACATCCCGACCCTTCCGTCCCGCTCCGGCGCGGTCTCAGAGCACGAGCGTAGCGACCCCGAGGGGCGCCGGGGCGCATCAGACCCTCAGGAAGCCTGCGATCACTCCGCGGCGCGGGCGCGCAGGCGCGCGACCTCGTACAGCGTGACGCTCGCCGCGATGCCCGCGTTGAGCGACTCCGTCGCCGAGCTGATCGGGATCGACACGACCGCGTCGCAGGCCTCCGTCACGATGCGGGACAGGCCCTTGCCCTCGCTGCCCACGACGATGACGAGCGGCTGCTCCGCGAGCTGCAGCTCGTGCAGCGACACGTCGCCGCCGCCGTCGAGGCCGAGGACGAACACGCCGCGCTGCTGCATCGCCTTGAGCGTCTGCGTCAGGTTCGAGGCCATCGCGACGGGGATGCGCGCCGCCGCGCCGGCCGACGTCTTCCATGCCGCCGCCGTCATGCCGGCCGCGCGGCGCTGGGGCACGATAACGCCCTGGCCGCCGAACGCCGCCGTCGAGCGGACGATCGCGCCGAGGTTGCGCGGATCGGTGACGCCGTCGAGCGCGACGAGCAGCGGCACCAGACCGCGCTCCTCGATCGCGTCGAGCAGCTCGAGCGGATGCGTGTACTGGTACGGCGGCACCTTGAGCGCGACGCCCTGGTGCACCGTCCCGACGTCCGTCATCCGGTCGAGCTCCTGGCGCGTCACCTCGACGATCGGGAGGCCGCGGCCGTTCGCGCTCGCGATGATCTGCTTGACGCGGTCGTCGAACTCGATCTTCTGCGCGAGATAGAGCGTGTGCGCCGGGATCTTCGCGGCGAACGCCTCCAGCACGGAGTTGCGCCCGGTGACGAGCTCGGCCTGGGCGTCCGACTTCGCGGGGCGGCGACGCGCCTGCTCCCGCTCGTTGAACGCCTTCTCCGCGATCGAGGGATCCGCCGCACCCGGGGCCGGGCGGCCGCCGCGGGAGGCGCCGGAGCCGCGGGCGATGGCCTTGCCGACCGCGTTCGCGGAGCGCTCCGCCGCGGCCTTGCGCTTCGCGGCGACGTGGTACGGACGGTCCTCCGCCTTCGGCGTCGGCCCCTTGCCCTCGAGCGCCTGACGGCCCTGGCCGCCCGAGCCGACCGCCTTGCGCTTCTTGCCGGCTGCGCCCGGCCGTCCCGGCTTCACCATGTGCGGCTCCTCTGTGGTCTATGCGCGGCGGGGAATGTTCGGGTCGAACGCGCCCGCGAGCGTTCCATTCTCCCAGACCCCCTCTGCGAGCGGCCAGAGCCGGTCCCGGACGCCTCCGAAGCGGGCGACGCGGGCCGGCGCCGCTAGCCGAGCGACCAGTGCGTCCCGTCGGCGCCGTCCTCGACGAGGACGCCGGCCGCGGCGAGCGCGTCGCGGATCTCGTCGGCCGTCGTGAAGTCCTTGCGGGCGCGCGCGGCGGCGCGGCGCTCGAGGAGCTGACCGACGAGCGCGCCGAGGGCGCCGTGCGCGGCGGAGCCGTCCCGGCCCGCGGCATCGGCCGAGAGGTCGAGGCCGAGCACCGCGGTCATCGCCCGCACCTCCGCGCGGGCGCGCGCGACGGCGGCGAGGTCGCCCGCGTCGAGCGACGCGTTCCCCGAGCGGATCGTCTCGTGCAGCACGGCGAGGGCCTGCGGCACGCCGAGGTCGTCGTCCATCGCCGTGCCGAACGCCTCCGGGACGGGCAGGACGGTGGGGGCGCCCGCCGTGAGCGCGCGGCCGGAGCGCAGGAGGAACGCCTCGATGCGATCGACCGCCGCCTCCGCCTCGACGAGCGAGCCGTCATGCAGGTCGATCGTGGAGCGATAGTGCGCGGCGGCGAGGGCGTAGCGGACGACGACGGGGCGCGCCTGCGCCAGGACGTCATGGGCGAAGATCGAGTTCCCGAGCGACTTCGACATCTTCTGGCCGTTCACGTTCACGAGGCCGTTGTGCAGCCAGTGGCTCGCGAACGCGTCGCCGTAGGCGCGGGACTGCGCGAGCTCGTTCTCATGGTGCGGGAAGCGCAGGTCGAGCCCGCCGCCATGGATGTCGAACGCGTCCCCGAGATAGCGCCTCGCCATCGCCGAGCACTCGATGTGCCAGCCCGGGCGGCCGTCGCCCCACGGCGAAGGCCAGCTCGCGGTCGCCGGCTCGGCGGCCTTCCGGCCCTTCCAGAGCGCGAAGTCGCGCGGATCGCGCTTGCCGCGCGGATCTGCGTCGGCGGCGTCCTGCATGTCCTCGCGGCGCTGCGCCGTGAGCTCGCCGTATCCGGCCCAGGAGGCGGTGTCGAAGTACACGTCGCCGGATGCGTCGCCCGCCGCATAGGCGTGGCCCCGCTCGATGAGCCGCGCGATCATCGACTGCATCTCGCCGATGCTCGCCGTCGCCCGCGGCTCGTAGGTCGGCGGGAGGATGCCGATCGCGGCATATGCGCTCGAGAACTCGAGCTCGACACGGTAGGCGAGCGCCCACCAGCGCTCCGGATCGCCCGCGGCGACCGAGGCGGCCATGAGCACGCCGATCGACAATTCGTCCCGCAGCACCGACCAGCCCCCGTAATACCAGATGAGCAGCGTCCCGATGCCCGCGACGAGCGAGAACAGCGGGAACATGCCCTGCCATAATC
>JAGIAU010000077.1 GCA_017744755.1 Microbacteriaceae bacterium | reverse complement strand
GGCCGAGGCCGCGACGGCCGGCGGCCGCAGGGCGATCGGCAGCACGATCGCGAGGACCGCCGCGACGACGAGCACGACCGCGGCGGCCGTCCAGCCGCGCGGCCCGCGCAGGAAGGCGCGCCGGGCCGGCGCGCCGACCGCGATCGCCTCGGTCGACACGGCGATGGGCGCCCCGCTCATGCGTTCCCCGTCCCCCGGAATCCGTCGCCCCAGCCAATCGGATCCCCGTGCGGGCGTCAAATCGCGCCGAGCCGTGACGAGCTCATGCGACATGGGCCCGCGCCCAGGCCTGCGCCTCCGCGAGCCCGACGAGCGACGGCGCGACGGCGACCGGCGGCGAGCCGTCCCGGCGGTCGAGCTCGATCGTCTCGAGGCCGATGCGGAGGATCGAGCCCGGCCGGTCGCCGAGGTCGGTCTCGCGCTCGGCGACGAGGACGGCGCCGACGGCGCGTTCGCCGTTGCCGACGCGGATCGCGAGCACGAGGCCGGGCGGGAGCGGCGCGGTGCGGTGGACGCGGGCGATGCGGCGCAGCCAGGCGCGTTCCTCCTCCGGCCCGGCCGCCTGGATCGCGAGCGAGGCGGGGTCCGCGTGGCGGATGCCGTCGATCACGAGCCCGCGCGCGATGGCGAGCCCGATCGGCGGGACGCCGGCGATGCCGATGCCGTGCCGGAGGATGCCGATGACGTTCATGGCGGCATGGAAGCAGAACGCGCCCGGGTGCGTTCCGCGAAGGCGTCCGATCGGGGATGGAACCGCGGGAGCCGACCCTGTGGAGGTCTCGACACGCCCTTCGGCTCGCTGCGCTCGCTCGGGGCCGCTCGGCCCGCGGGGCGGCACTACTCCACGTCGATCGCCTGGCGCCCGAGCACGAGGCGGCTGCCGCGACGCACGGGCTGCGGCATGCCGGGGATGCACTTCACGGCGCGCTGGCCCGGCGTCTCGACGACGGTGCCATTCCCCGAATGCAGGTCGATGACGAGCAGCTCGTCGGCGACGATGAGCAGCTCCGCATGCGACTTCGAGATCGTCTTGCCGGGGTCGACGACGACGAGGACGGCCTCGTAGTGGACGGCGGGATCCGCGACCGGGTTGCGGCCGAGCAGGCTGCGACCGCGCACCTCGAAGCGCTGGCCCGTCGTCGACACGAGCACGAATGGCCGCGACGCCGGCTGCGTGAGCTGCAGCGAGGCGGTCTCGTCGACGAAGTCCTGCGTGTGGTCGATGTCCTCGTCCGCCGGCGGCGGCTCGAAGGCGAGCGGGTCGACGTAGAAGCCGGAGCCGCCCTCGGCGGGCGTGCCCTCGTCGGAGACGCGGCGACCGCATTCCGGGCAGAAGAACGTGCTCGGCGCCAGCTCGGCGCCGCAGTAGAAGCAGTTCACTACAGCACCCCGGTGTCGGAGAGCGAGCGCATCGGCTCCCCTCCCGCCCCGGACACCTGCGGCGCCTGGATGACGTCGACGACGGCGACCGTCACGTTGTCCCGGCCGCCCGCGCCGACGGCCGCGTTGACGAGCGAGCGCGCCGTCTCCTCGGCGGAGCTGCCGACGCCGAGCAGCACGCCGATCGTCGAGTTCGTCAGCTCGCGCGGGAGGCCGTCGGAGCACACCAGCAGCCGCATGCCCGCGGTGGGCTGCAGGATCCAGCGGTCGATCTCCGGCATCTCGCCGAAGCCGAGCGCGCGCGTGATGATGTTCGCGTCCGGGTGGACCTCGGCCTCCTCGGGCGTCAGCTGCCCGATGTCGACGAGCTCCTGCACGTAGGAGTGGTCGATCGTGAGCTGCTCGACCGCATGGTCCCGGAACAGGTACACGCGCGAGTCGCCCAGGTTGAAGACCTGCAGCGCCGGCGCCCCCTCGTGCTCGACGACGGCGATGCCCGTGACGGTCGTGCCGCCGCCGTACGGCACCCCGCGCGTCGCATGCGCGATGTCCTCGCCCGCCGCGACGAGCGCCTCGGCGACGTCCTGCGCGCCGAAGATCGCGCCGCGCCGCAGCCGGGTGCGCGCCTTCTGCTCGAGCCGCGTGACCGCCGCGTCGCTCGCGACGTCGCCCGCGGCGTGCCCGCCGAGCCCGTCCGCGACGGCGTAGACGCCGGGCACGGCGATGACGCTGTCCTCGTTCTGCGCGCGGCGCAGGCCAACGTCCGTCGCGGCGCCCCAGACGAGCTCGAGCACCTGCTCGGGCGCGCCCGGCAGGGAGAACGTCCTGCTCCTGCGCCGACTGACGATCTCCGTCACCCGGACAGCCTACGGGAGCGTCCCGCCCGGAGCGTTCCGGTGCCGCTTGTGGTCGCTATGGCGCGCCCATTCCGACCACAGGTGGCACCGGAGCGGATCACGACGCGATGTACACGAGCTTCTTGTTGATGAACTCCTCGATGCCGAGGGCGCCCATCTCGCGGCCCGTGCCGGAGCGCTTCGTGCCGCCGAAGGGCAGCTCGGGCGAGTCGGCGAGGACCGTGTTCACGTACACCATGCCGGTCTCGAGCCGGTCGGCGACGCGGAGCGCCTGCTCGCGGTCGGTCGTCCACACGTAGGAGCCGAGCCCGAAGTCGGTCGCGTTCGCGAGCTCGATCGCCTCCGCCTCGCCGGCGACCCGGTACAGCGACGCGACGGGGCCGAAGAACTCCTCGCGGTAGGCGGGGTTCTGCGGCGTGATGCCCTCGAGCACGACCGGCGCGTACTTGGCGCCGTCGCGCGGCTTCGGCGCGAGGCGCGCCGTCGCGCCGGCCGCGAGCGCGCGCTGCACCTGATCCTCGAGGCGGATGGCGGCGAGCTCGGAGGACAGCGGGCCGAGGACGGTGTCCTCCTTCTTCGGGTCGCCGACGGAGACCCCGGCCATCTTCGCCGTGAGCTTCGAGGCGAAGTCCTCGTAGAGGCCGTCCGCGACGATGAAGCGCTTCGGCGCGTTGCAGGACTGCCCGTTGTTGTCGAAGCGGCCGTCGAACGCGGCGTCGACGACCGCGTCGAGGTCGTCGGTCGACAGCACGATGAAGGGGTCCGAGCCGCCGAGCTCGAGCACGACCTTCTTGAGATGCCGGCCGGCGACCTCGGCGACCGCCGTCCCGGCGCGTTCCGAGCCCGTGAGCGACACCCCGCGGATGCGCTGGTCGGCGATGATCTGCGCGATCTGCTCGTTGTCGGCGACGAGGTTCGTGTAGCCGCCGGCCGGGACGCCCGCGTCGCGGAAGATCTGCTCGATGAGCGCCGCCGACTCGGGGCACTGCGGGGCGTGCTTGAGCAGGATCGGGTTGCCCACGACGAGGTTCGGCCCGGCGAAGCGCGCGACCTGGTAGTAGGGGAAGTTCCACGGCATGATGCCGAGCAGCGGACCGGTCGGCGACTTGCGGATGTACGCCTCCGCCGCGGCGCCCTCGATGGGCTCGTCGGCGAGCAGGCGCTCCGCGTTGTCCGCGTAGAAGCGGTAGATTGCCGCCGCGAACTCCGCCTCCCCCACCGCCTGCGGCCGCGGCTTGCCCATCTCGCGCACGATCGTGTCGGCGAGCAGCTCGACGCGCTCCTCGTGCAGGTCCGCGACCCGTGCGATGAGGGCCGCGCGCTCCGCGACCGTGGTCGCCGGCACCCACTCGTTCCACGCGGTCCACACCGAGGCGACGGCGGCCTCGATCTGCTCCGCGGTGAAGAACGGCACCTCCCCGCTGCGCTCGAGCGTGTACGGGTCGACGACGGCGAAACCGGACATGGGTCCTCCTGATCCAAGGGGCGCTGCGTGGCGCTGCGGCCATTGTAGCCAGGGGAGAACGCCCCTCCCAGCGATGGATTCCGTCGCTCACAGCCTGCTTGACGACGGAATCCGTTTGCGGAAAGGGCGTTCTGCTGTCAGAATCGTTGCATGGCCCGTCAAGCAGCGACGCTCGACGACACCGCGAAGGCGGTCATCGAGCAGCTCCAGGCGGACGGCAGGAAGTCGTACGCGGACATCGGGAAGGCCGTCGGCCTCTCCGAGGCGGCCGCGCGCCAGCGCGTCCAGCGCCTCATCGAGGCCGGCACCGTACAGGTCGTCGGCGTCACCGACCCCGTCCAGCTCGGCTTCAACCGCCAGGCGATGATCGGCGTCCGCGCGAGCGGTGACACGACCGCGCTCGCGCGGCGCATCTCCGAGATGCCCGAGGTCGACTACGTCGTCCTCACCGCGGGCAGCTTCGACATCCTCGCCGAATGCGTCGTCGAGGACGACGACGCGCTCATCGCCCTGCTGAACGAGAAGATCCGGGAGCTGCCCGGCGTGTTCGGCACCGAGACCTTCGTCTACCTCCGCCTCGTCAAGCAGCGCTTCGACTGGGGCACGCGATGAGCGCCCCGATCCTGCACGACCTCACCACCCATCCACGACATACGAAAGCAGCCGCCTAGGAGCGATCACCATGACCGTCGAAACCGCACCCCTCGCCCACCCGTCCGTCGCCGAGGCCGCTGCCCTCCAGCAGAAGGCCAAGGACCACCTGTGGATGCACTTCTCCCGCCAGGAGGCGCTCGCCACGGGGAGCGTCCCCATCATCACGCGCGGCGACGGCCACTACATCTGGGATGCGCAGGGCAAGCGCTACTTCGACGGCATCTCGGGCCTCTTCACGGTCAACCTCGGTCACGGCCGACGCCGGCTCGGCGAGGCCGCCGCGCGCCAGGTCGATGAGCTCGGCTACTTCCCGGTGTGGGGCTACGCCCATCCGCGCGCGATCGAGCTCGCCGACCGGCTCGCCGCGATGGCGCCCGGCGACCTGAACCGCGTGTTCTTCACCCAGGGCGGCGGCGACGCCGTCGAGACGGCGTTCAAGCTCGCGAAGCAGTACTACAAGCTCATCGGCAAGGGCACGAAGCACAAGGTCATCTCGCGCTCCATCGCCTACCACGGCACGCCGCACGGCGCGCTGTCGATCACCGGCATCCCGGGCTACAAGATGCCCTTCGAGCCGCTCGTGCCCGGCGCGATCAAGGTGCCGAACACGAACTGGTACCGCCGCCACGAGTCCGGCTTCGTCTGGAACGGCAAGGGCGACGAGGAGGTGCGCTTCGGCATGTGGGCCGCCGACATGATCGAGCAGGCGATCCTCATGGAAGGCCCCGACACCGTCGCGGCCGTCTTCCTCGAGCCCGTGCAGAACGGCGGCGGCTGCTTCACCCCGCCGACCGGCTACCTGCAGCGCGTCAAGGAGATCTGCGACCGGCATGACGTCATCTTCGTCGCGGACGAGACGATCACGGGCTTCGGCCGCATCGGCGACACCTTCGCCATGTCGAAGTACGGCGTCGCCCCCGACATCATCACGTGCGCGAAGGGCATGTCCTCCGGCTACGCGGCGATCGGCGCCGCGATCATCAGCGACGAGCTGCACGAGCCCTTCGAGACCGGCACGACCTCGTTCCTGCACGGCTACACCTTCGGCGGGCACCCGATGTCCGCCGCGGTCGCGCTCGAGGCCCTCGACATCTACGAGGAGGAGCAGACGAACGCGCATGTCCGCGAGCACTCCCCGCTCTTCCGCCAGACGCTCGAGCGGCTGAAGGACCTGCCGATCGTCGGCGACGTCCGCGGCGACGGCTACTTCTTCGGCATCGAGCTCGTGAAGGACAGGGACACCCGCGAGACCTTCGACGACGAGGAGTCGGAGCGCCTGCTCCGCGGCTTCCTCTCGAAGGCGCTGTGGGATGCAGGCCTGTACTGCCGCTCCGACGACCGCGGCGACCCCGTCGTCCAGGTCGCGCCGCCGCTCACCTCGGGCCCCGCGGAGTTCGACGAGATCGAGGGCATCCTCCGCGCCGTCCTCACCGAGGCCCTCGACCACCTCTGACCTGCGTTCCCGATCCGCGTCCCGGCGCCGGTCTCGATCCGTTTTCAATCCGTTCTCGATCCGTTTTCAGGGACAGAAGGGGGTATGAGTGCGTATTGCGTTCAAGCCTGCAGCTGTCCCTGAAAACGGCATGAGGGAGACCGGGTCGCTGTGGGCGGCGACGGCGGGGGAACGCGCATCGCACGATCCGCTCCCCGGCGACCGCGATGTCGACGTCGCGATCGTCGGGGGCGGCCTCACCGGCCTGTGGACCGCGTGGTACCTGCTGCAGCGCGACCCCGGCATCCGCGTCGCCGTCCTCGAGCGGGAGCACCTCGGCTTCGGCGCCTCGGGTCGCAACGGCGGCTGGTGCTCCGCGCTCTTCCCCCAGTCGGCGAACGCGCTCGAGCGGCGGCACGGCCGGGACGCCGCGCTCCGCATGCGCCGCGCGATGATCGACACGGTCGACGAGGTCGCGCGGGCCGGGGCTTCGGCGGGGGCCGACTTCGACTATGCGAAGGGCGGCACCGTCCTCTACGCGCGGAATGCCGCACAGCTCCGTGCCGCGCGGTCGGACGTCGCGGACGCCGCCGGCTACGGGGTCGACGCGCTCGAGCTGTGGGGGCCGGAGCGCGTCCGCGCGGCCGGCACGCGGCGCGGGACCGCGGCCCTGGGGGCGGCGTTCGACCCGGACTGCGCCCGACTGCACCCGGCGAAGCTCGTGCGCGGCCTCGCCGCGGCGCTCGGGGCGCGCGGCGTGCAGCTCTACGAGCGGACGAACGTGCTGTCCTGGGCCCCCGGCCCTTCGACCCGCTCCGCCCGGGCAGGGGGCCGAGGAGTCCGCCCGAGCGTGCTCACCGACCGCGGCACCGTCACCGCCGACGCCGTCGTCATCGCGACGGAGGCCTACGGGGCCGCGATCCGCCGGACCCACCGGCGCGTGCTCCCCATGTACTCCCTGATGATCGCGACGGAGCCGCTGCCGGACGCCGTCTGGGACGAGATCGGGATCGCGCACGGCCAGACCTTCGCCGATTACCGGCATCTCATCGTCTACGGCCAGCGGACGGCCGACAACCGCTTCGCCTTCGGCGGGCGAGGGGCGCCATACCACTTCGGCTCACGCATCTCCCCCGCCTACGACCGGGTGCCGCGGGTCTTCCGCCACCTCGCCGCGACGCTCCGCGAGCTCTTCCCGCAGCTGCCGGACCTCGCGGTGACGCACGCCTGGGGCGGGCCGCTCGGCATCCCGCGCGACTGGCACGCGCACGTCGCCTACGACCCGGTCTCCGGCATCGCGAGCGCCGGCGGCTACGTCGGCGATGGCCTCTCGACGACGAACCTCGCCGGGCGCACGCTCGCCGACCTCGTCACGGGGACGGCGAGCGAGCTGACGACGCTCCCATGGGTCGGGCACCGCTCGCCCGACTGGGAGGTCGAGCCGCTGCGCTGGCTCGCGACGAACGCGGGCACGCTCGCCATGGATCTCGCCGATCGTGAGGAGGCGCTCACCGGGTGTCCCTCCCTGATCGCGCGCCTGGTCGGCCCGCTCACCGGACACTGAGGGCGGAACGCGCTCGCGCGGGTCAGGCGAGCGCGACCGCGGCGGCCAGGCGCGGGAAGTCGTTCGTGACCGTCAGCCAGAGCGCGTCGTGGTCGATGCGGTCGTAGTGGTGCGCGACGAAGTCCCGCTGTCTCGCGGCGAGCGACCAGATGCCGTCGGAGAAGCGCGCCGGCCCCGCGGCGACGAGCCGCTTCGCAAGCTCGCCGACTCGGGTCACAAGGGCCTCGAATGCGAGCCGCAGCGCCTCATCCGCATCATAGGCGGCACGGCCTCGAGCCGCGAGCGATGCCGCCGACTCGAGCGTGCGGCGCAGGTCGGCGAGCCATCGGTCGGTGCGCGCAGATGCCGTCACAACTCGATCGCCTCTCGGAGGATCGCCGCGTCGGAGATCGGGTCGAGTGCTCGACGGCTGACCACGTCGACGGACGTGTCGAGCAGGGTCTCCATGTCCTGCGCGAACTGCGCGAGGTCGAAATAGCCCGCCCCCGCCTCCGGAATCACCAGGAGGTCGACGTCGCTGTTCGCGCGTTCCTCTCCGCGGGCGACCGAGCCGAACACCGCGACCGACTCGATCCGGCTGAGCCGGGCGAGTCGCCCGATCAGCGCGGACTTCCGCCGGAGCTCCGCGAGACGGGTCCCCGGCGGCCACGAACTCATCCGGCCCGTGCCGACCTGATCCGCCCGCACCAGGGCGGCGGTGGGCCGCCGGTGGGATCCGATGAGGAGCGGCGGCGCATCCGGCTCGTCTCGGAGCCGGCGCACAGCACTGGCGAGGCGCTCACGTGCCTCCGCGATCCCGAGGACCTCGCTCATGCCCTCGACAATACGCGCGTGCCGAAAAAATGTACATATTCATGTACATCAATGACCGCACTCACGCGAGCGCTGGGATGACCTCGCGCTCGAAGAGCTCCTGGCCGGCGCGGTCGTTCGCGACGTTCGGGAAGTAGGCGATCGTGTAGTCGAGACCGACCGCCTCGCGCTCCCGCAGGAACGCGACGATCTGCTCCGGCGTGCCGATCAGGTTCCCCGTGCCGAACTGACCGACGTAGCGCGCGGTCGACTCGGCGCCGACGACGCGCTCGAGCCGCCGCACCCAGTCGTCGAACACGTCCTGCGCCGCCTGCTCGGTCGCCGCGATCGAGACGTTGAAGTTCGCCGAGCGGGTGATCGCGTCGAAGGAGGTGCCCGCCGCCTCGCAGTGCTCCCGGAGCAGCTCGCTCTTGCGCACCCACGCGTCGATGTCGCCCGCGCCGAAGTTCGTGTACCGCGCGTACTTCGCCGCGATCTTCAGCGTCACCTGCTCGCCGCCGCCCGCGACCCAGATCGGGATGCCGCCCTCCTGGATCGGCAGCGGCCGGACGATCGCGCCGTCGACCTGGTAGTGGACGCCGGTGGCCCGCTGCCCGGTGATGGCGATGCCGGTGACCAGCGCCCCGGTGACGATGCGCAGGTTGGTTC
>JAGIAU010000076.1 GCA_017744755.1 Microbacteriaceae bacterium | reverse complement strand
GACTGCGCGGCGAAGGCCTCGTTCAGCTCGACGAGGTCGACGTCGGCCCACGTGCGCCCGGCGCGGGCGAGCGCCTTGTTCGCCGCCTCGATGGGGGCGATCGGGAACAGGTCGGGGTCGTTGCCGTGCCAGCCGCGGCCGGCGATGCGCGCGAGCGGCTCGGCGTCGAGCGCGCCCTCGGCGCCGATGAGGACGGCGGACGCGCCGTCGTTGATCGGCGAGGAGTTGCCGGCGGTCACGGTGCCCTCGCCGGGCGGGGCGAAGAGCGGCTTGAGCCGCGCGAGCGCCTCGACCGAGGTGTCGTCGCGGATGCCCTCGTCGCGGGCGAGCTCGAAGCCG
This sequence comes from Microbacteriaceae bacterium, assembly GCA_017744755.1. Lineage (GTDB taxonomy): Bacteria > Actinomycetota > Actinomycetes > Actinomycetales > Microbacteriaceae > 73-13. The sequence goes on along the minus strand of JAGIAU010000076.1, from coordinate 8,562 downwards.
GGGACCTGGACGATCTCGCCGGCATAGGCGCCGTCGGCCCACGCGGCGGCGGCGGCGCGATGCGAGGCGACGGCGAACTCGTCCTGCGCGTCCCGCGTGATGCCGAACAGCCCCGCGACCTTCTCGGCGGCCTCGCCGTTGCTGATCGTCCAGCCCTTCGGCAGCGCCGGGTTCGTCATGCGCCAGCCGATCGAGGTGTTCCACATCGTCTGGTTGCCGACGGCCGGCCAGCCCTTCGGCTGCTTCTCCACGACGAACGGCGCCCGGCTCATCGACTCGACGCCGCCCGCGAGCACGATCGAGGCGTCGCCGGCCTCGATCGCCCGGGACGCCTGGAACACCGCCTCGAGGCTCGAGCCGCAGAGCCGGTTGACCGTCGTCCCGGTCACGGTCGTCGGGAAGCCGGCGAGCAGCGCGGCGAAGCGCGCGACGTTCCGGTTGTCCTCGCCGGCCTGGTTCGCGTCGCCGAAGACGACGTCGTCGATCCGAGCCGGGTCGAGCCCGGTGCGTTCCGCGATCGCCCGCATGACGACCGCGGCGAGGTCGTCGGGGCGGGCGCCGGAGAGCACGCCCCCCGCGCGACCGAACGGGGTGCGGACGGCGTCGTACACGAATGAGGCGGTCACGGGTTCCTCCCGTCGATGAGGGCGATGCCCAGCATGATCTCGAGCTCGGCGATCGTCGTGTCGCCGTACGTGTCGAGGACGGCGAAGCCCTCGGGGGTGACGGCGAACACGCCGTAGTCGGTGTAGACCCGCGCCACGGTGCCCTTGGAGGTGAGCGGGTAGTCGCAGCGCTGCACGAGCTTCGGCCGGCCGTCCTTCGTGAGGAGGTCCATCATGACGTAGACCTGCTTGGCCCCGCGGGCGAGGTCCATCGCGCCGCCGACGGCCGGGATGGAGCCAGGCTCCCCGGTCGACCAGTTGGCGAGGTCGCCGGTCGCGGAGACCTCGAAGCCGCCGAGCACGCAGTAGTCGAGGTGGCCGCCGCGCATCATGCCGAAGGACTCCGCCTGGTGGAAGTACGAGCTGCCGGGCAGCTCGGTCGTGGCCTGCTTGCCGGCGTTGATGATGTCGGGGTCGACATGGGCCGGGTCCGGCGCCGGGCCCATCCGGAGCATGCCGTTCTCGGTGTGCAGGATGATCTCGCGGTCCGGGGGCACATGGTCGGCGACGAGCGTCGGCGCGCCGATCCCGAGGTTCACATATGCCCCGTCGGGAATGTCCGCCGCGAGGCGGGCGGCGACCTCGCCGCGGGAGATGCGCGTGGCCATCAGCGGGTCCCCTCCGTGCCGGACGGCTTGCCTTCCGTCGCCTTCGTCTCGCCGACGAGCGGGTCGATGCCCTGCTCGAGCGCCTCGCCGTTCACGTCGACGAGTCCGCCGACGTAGACGCCGCCCGGGGTCCAGTCGCGCCAGCCGACCGGCACGACGCGGTCGACGAAGATGCCGGGCGTCGGGATCGCCTCGGGGTCGAGCGCGCCGACCTCGACGACCTCGTCGACCTGCACGATCGTGGTCCTCGCCGCGGTCGCCATCGGCGGGCCGAAGTTCCGCGCCGTCTTGCGGTACTGCACGTTCCCGAGCCGGTCGGCGCGGTAGCCCTGGACGAGCGCGAAGTCGGCATGCAGCGCGGGCACGAGCACGTACTCGCGGCCATCGAACTCGCGCGTCTCGGCCCCTTCGTAGAGGAGCGTCCCGACGCCGGTCGGGGTGTAGAACGCGGGGATGCCGGCGCCCGCGGCCCGGATCCGCTCGACGAGGTTGCCCTGCGGGACGAGCTCGAGCTCGAGCCGGCCCTCGCGGTAGGCGGCGTCGAAGTGCCAGGAGTCGTTCTGCCGGGGGAACGAGCAGATCATCTTCGCGACGCGACCGAGCTGGATGAGCCGGGCGAGCCCGACGTCGCCGTTGCCGGCGTTGTTGCTGATGACGGTGAGGCCGCTCGCGCCCTGCTCGATGAGCGCGTCGATGAGCTGGACCGGCTGCCCGGCCCGGCCGAAGCCGCCGATCATGACGTGCGCCCCGTCGGGGATGTCGGCGACGGCCTCCTCGATCGATGCGACGACCTTGTCGATCATGGGACTCCTTCGAGCGTTCGCTCTGCGAACGGATGTTCACTCTGCAACCAATACTACGCCGTCGCGCGCGCTCGATCCAGCGCTTGCGCGAGCGCGTCGATGGGCGTAACATGCAACCAAATGGTTGTACAAATGCCCTCCCGACCCACGGACGCCGAGGTCGACCGGATCTTCCAGGCGCTCGCCGACGCGACGCGACGTGACATCGTCCGCCGCGTCATCGGCCGTGAGCAGCGGGTCTCCGACCTCGCCGGGCGCTACGAGATGAGCTTCGCCGCCGTGCAGAAGCACGTCGCCGTGCTCGAGCGCTCCGGACTCGTCGCGAAGCGGCGCCAGGGCCGGGAGCAGATCGTCAGCCCGGTGGTGGCGACGATCGGCCGGGCGCGCGGCCTCCTCGACGAGCTCGAGGCGCTCTGGCGCGGCCGGATCGATCGGATGGCCGCGATCCTCCAGGAAGACGCAGCAGCAGCACACGCAGAGAGGTGATCCCGATGCCCGTCATCGACACGAGCCAGGACGACACGAGCTTCACCGTCGTCACCGAATTCGACGCGCCCGTCGAGCGCGTCTGGGAGCTCTGGGCCGACGCCCGGCAGCTCGAGCGCTGGTGGGGCCCGCCCGGCTACCCCGCGACGTTCACCCGCCACGACTTCACCGTCCCCGGCAGGTCCGTCTACTGGATGCCCGGCGACGGCGACGTCCACCCGAACTACGCGGCATGGTCGTTCGTCGACATCCAGCCGCCGAACGCGCTCGAGGTCGACAACGGCTTCGCCGACGAGACCGGCGAGCCGGTGCCCGGCTTCCCGTGGAACCGCTTCTCCGTGCGACTCGAGGCGGACGGCCCGCGCACGCGCATGACCGTCCGGGTCGCCTTCGGCTCGGCCGCGGAGCTCGAGCGGATGCTCGGCTACGGCATGCGCGAGGGCTTCCTCGCCGCGCTCTCCCAGACCGACGCGATCCTCGCGGAAGGGTAGGCCGCGCGCCGGGGTGCGCTACGCCCCGAGCGTCTCCTTGAGCAGCTTGAAGGCGTGGTTCGCCTTGGGCACGCCCACGTAGACGGCCGCCTGGAGGACGACCTCCTGGATCTCCTCGAGGGCCAGGCCGTTGCGGATCGCCGCGCGGAAGTGCATCGGGAGCTCGGGGAAGTTGTCCGCCGCGATGAGCGCCGTGATGACGGCGATGCTCCGGTCGCGACGCGCGAGCCCCGGCCGCGACCAGATGTCGCCCCAGGCGACCCGGGTGATGAAGTCCTGGAAGTCGCGGTCGACGTCCGTCACGCCCGCGTTCGCGCGGTCGACATGCTCGTCGCCGAGCACCTCGCGACGGATCGCCATCCCCTCGGCTCGGCGCTCCTCGTCGGACGCGCCGCTCATGCGAAGAACTCCAGCAGCGCCTTCGCGACCGCCTCCGGCTGGTCGACCGTGCCGAGATGCGCGGCGCCCTCGACGACGACGAGGCGCGCGTCGGGGACCGTCGCGACGAGCAGCTCGGCCGACTCGCGCGCGATCGTCTCATCCCGGTCGCCCCACACGTCGAGGACCGGGATCGTGATCTCCGGGAGGAACGGCTCGCCGTCGAACGCGGCGAGCGCCTCGCAGCACAGCGCGTAGGTCGCATCGTCCGCGTTCTGCAGCGCATGCAGCAGGCGCCCGACCGTGTCGGCGTGCGCCTCGACGCTCTCGGGCGTGAACCACTTCTGCGCCGACGTCGTCACGAGCGCCGAGGTCGACCGCGCCCTCACGAGCGCGGCACGGTCGATCCAGGTCTGCGGCCACGCGTCGCCGCCGAAGCGGTGGTTCGAGCAGACGAGCGCGACCCGGGCGAAGCGGTCGGGGAACCGCCGGGCCAGCTCCAGTCCGGTGCCGCCGCCGATGGAGACGCCGGCGTGCAGTGCAGGACGTTCCGCCGAGGCCCCGAGCTCGGCGGCGATGCCCGCGACCGCCTGGGCGAGCTCGGCGAGGGAGAACGCCTCCGCGGTCATCGGCGACTTCGCGTGCCCCGGGAGGTCCCAGCTCACGAGGCGGAAGCGGTCGCGCAGCTGCGGGATGACGAGCTCCCACAGGATCGCGCAGTCGGAGCCGAGCGACGGGCCGAGCAGGAGCAGCCGGCCCTCCTGGTTCGAGGGGTGCGCGGTCGCGACGATCGTGGGGACGGTCATTCGGCCTCCTCTATGCGTGTTCAGGGTCTCGAACCGACCTGGCGGTCTGCTCGACCCGCGGGGCGCGGATCAGGCGGCGGGGCGGGCGCGGGCGACGGCGCGGTCGACGAGCACGCCCGTGAAGCCGATGTAGCCGGACGGGTCGAGGATCGGGCCCACGTCGAAGCCGAGCAGGGCCGGCTCGTCGGCGAGCAGCGTCGCGAGGTCCTCCCCCGCCGCGGCGCGGTCGATGAGCCGCTGCACCTCGGGCGCGCCGAGGAACGGCCCGAGCGAGAGCATGATGCGCTCGGCCATGATGAGGCCGTTGGAGGCGCGCAGGTTCCGCGCGACCGCCGCCTCGTCGACCGTCAGGCCCTCCGAGAGCAGCGCGCCGTGCGCGGCCGCGCCGAGCGCGAGCCGGAGCAGCTCCCGCAGCTCGGGCCATTCCGCATGCCAGGCGCCGTCGGGCCGCTCGTCGATCGCGTTCGCCGCGGCGATGTGCAGACCGGCCGCGAGCGAGGGCGCGCGGAGGGCGGCGGAGCGGATCAACACGCTGCGCACGGGGTTGCGCTTCTGCGGCATCGCCGTCGAGCCGCCTCCGCTGCCCTCGGACAGCTCCGCGATCTCGGTGCGCGAGAGGTTCGCGACGTCGGCGGCGATGCGGCCGAGCGCGTCGGTGACCCGGGTGAGGCCGTCGCCGAGGCGCGTGATCGCCGTGCGGCGGGTGTGCCATGGCGCGTCGAACCAGCTGAGGCCCGCGGCCTGGGAGAACGCGGCCGGCACCTTCGACGCGATCTCGACGCCGAGCTCCTCGACGAGCACGGCGAGCGTGCCGGCTGCCCCGCCGAGCTGCGACGGCAGGCCGCAGCGGGCGAGCTCGTCGCGCGCGTCCGCGACCTGGATGAGCCAGTCGGCGAAGCGCGCCCCGAGCGTCGTCGGCACGGCGTGCTGCGTCAGCGTCCTGGCCGCGGCGGGCGTGTCGCGGTAGCGCTGCGCGAGGCCGGCGAGTGCCGCGATGGTCCGGTTCAGGTCGCCGAGGACGACGCCGATGGCGCGCTGCGCGACGATCGCGAGCGCCGTGTCGAGGATGTCCTGGCTCGTCGTGCCGCGGTGCACCCACGACGCCGTCTCCGCGTCGGCGACGCCGGCGCGCAGGCGGCCGACGATCGCGCCGACCGGGTTCCCGTCGCGCACCGCCTCCGCCGCGAGCTCCGAGGCGTCGATCGTGAGCGTCGCGGCGGCGCGTTCGATGCCCGCGACCGCGGCGTCCGGCGCGGCGCCGACCGACTGGAGGGCCTGCGCGAGCGCGACCTCCGCGCGCACGAGGGCGGCGACCACCGCGTCGTCGGACACGATCGCGTCGGCGCCCGCCGACACCGGGCTCAGCAGTCCCGTGTCGACGCGGGCTGCTGCTCCCGGGTCAATAGGCAAAGAACACCGTCTCCTTCTCCCCTTGAAGGTGGATGTCGTGCTGGAGGCCACCGTCTGCGGTTCGGACCGCGATGAGCGTAGCGCGTTCTGCGTCCGTGAGGGAGGCCAGGACCGGGTCGGCCGCGAGCGCCGCCTCGTCGTCCGGCAGGTAGATCCGGGTGTGCAGCTTGTCCGGCAGGCCGCGGGAGAACAGGGCGACGGCGATGAACGGCGCCTTGCCCGGCTCGGTCGCACCGGGGTTGCGCGTCCAGAAGAGGTAGCGGCCGTCGTCCGTCGTCCCGGTGCGGCCGAAGCCCGTGAAGGCGTGGCCGTCGCGGTGCAGCGAGCCGCGCGCGGTCGGCACGGAGCCGTCCGAGTCCGCCTGCCAGATCTCGATCATGGCGTCCGGAATGGGGTCGCCGTTGCCCTGGCGGATGGTGCCGGAGAGCACGATCGCGCCGGGGCTCCACGGGTGGGCGACCTCGTTGCCGCCCTGATAGGGCAGGCCGAAGCCGAAGAACGGGCCGATGGTCTGGCCGGCGGTGCTCGGGACCGGGGTGCCTTCCGGCGTCGACACGATCATCAGTGCTCGCCCCCCTCGGGCTCGGTCCAGGTGCGCTCCGCACCGGTCAGGACGATGTCCCAGCGGTAGCCGAGCTTGAACTCCGGCTCCGTCAGGTCGTGGTCGTAGGTCGCGACGAGGCGATCGCGGTCCCGCTGGTCCGGGATCGACTGGTAGATCGGGTCGAGCGGGAAGAGCGGATCGCCCGGGAAGTACATCTGGGTGATGATCCGCTGGGTGAACGCGCTCCCGAAGACGGAGAAGTGGATGTGCGCCGGCCGCCAGGCGTTCCGGTGGTTGCGCCACGGGTACGGCCCCGGCTTGATCGTCGTGAACTCGTACCAGCCGTCGTCGTCCGTGATGGTGCGGCCGGCGCCCGTGAAGTTGGGGTCGAGCGGCGCGGGGTGCTGGTCGCGCTTGTGGATGTAGCGGCCGGCGGCGTTCGCCTGCCACACCTCGACGAGCTGCTGGCGGACGGGACGGCCCCAGCCGTCGAGCACGCGGCCGCGCACGACGATGCGCTCGCCGAGCGGCTCGCCGGCGTGCTGCAGCGTGAGGTCGGCCTCGATCGCGGCGACGTCGCGCTGCCCGAAGGCCGGGCTCGTCAGCTCGATCGTCTCCGGGTCGATCTGCTTGGGGCTCTTCGTCGGGTGACGCAGGATGCTCGAGCGATACGGCGGGTAGTCGAGCAGCGTCCTGCCGCCCTCGTACGTCCCGTCCGCGAGCGCGCGCGCATGCGCCTCCTCGATCGCCACGATCTCGTCGCGGATCTGCGCCTGCGTCGCCTGGTCGGGCGCGGCGAGCAGGCTCTCCGGCGCGGGCGGGGTCTCGGGCGCGCCGGTGGCGGCCTCGGGTGCGGTCATTCGGGTCTCCTTCGACTCCCCGATGCTGTCATCCCGCCGGTCCGATTGGGCGTTCGTTCCCGATGAATGGGATAGTGGGCGCGTGGCGAACTCGGAGTCCGGCGACTCGATGGTGGAGCGCGTCGTGCGCATCCTCGGCGCGTTCGACGCGGGTCGCACGGACCTGACCGCGAGCGAGGTCGCCCGGCGCGCCGGTCTGCCCATGTCGAGCGCGCACCGCATCGTCGGCGATCTGCTGCGCACCGGCCTGCTCGAGCGCGACGCCGAGGGGCGGGTGCGCATCGGCATGCGGCTCTGGGAGCTGACGACCCGCGGCTCCCGCGCACTGGCCCTGCGGCAGGCCGCGCTGCCGGCGATGGAGCGGGTGCAGGGCGAGATCGGCGAGCACGTCCAGCTCTGCGTGCTCGACCAGGACGAGGTGCTCGTCATCGAGCAGCTCTCCGCGCCCGACGCCGTGTCGAACGTCACGACCGTCGCCGGCCGGCTTCCCCTGCACGCCTCCAGTTCCGGCCAGGTGCTCCTCGCCTTCGGCAGACAGGCGCTGCGGTCCCGCGTGCTCGCCCGCCCGCTGCCCGCGATCGGCCCCGGGACGATCACCGACGCGAACACGCTCGCGCGGCGCCTCGAGACGATCCGCCGCGACGGCCACGCGGTGCTGAGCGGCTCGATCGAGTCCGTCGCGACGGGCATCTCGGTGCCGGTGACCGACCGGGCCGGCACGACCGTCGCCGCGCTCTCCGCGGTCGTCCCGACGGCTTGGGCGCGCGAGCGGGAGACGCTCGCCGCGCTGCGCGCCGCCGCGGCATCGGTCTCCGACGCCATCGCCGACTACGGGATCCTGACGCACTGAGCGCGTTCCGGCTCCCTGGCCGACCGAGCGCATTCCGCGTCCCTGGCTCCCTGAGCGAGCGCAGCGAGTCGAAGGGCGCAGGCCCCCTCAGCTCGCCAGGAACCTCGCCTCGACCGAGGCGCTGACCGTCTGCGGCGCCGGCGAGAGGTCGACCTCGACGCCCCCGCCCGCGTCCATCGGCGGGGCGGCCATCGCGAACGCCGCACCCCGCAGCGCCTTCGCCTGGGGTCGCGCCTGCTCCTCGAGCAGCCCGAGATCGGCGATCTGCTCCGGCACGACGCGGGTGCGCCCGATCGCCCGCGCATAGGCGGTCGCCCGCGAGACGGCGGCCTCGATCGCCGCCTGCGCGACGTCCTGCTCGACACGACGGTACGTCTCCGGCAGCAGACCCCACGACACCCACTGCACGGCGACGTCCTCGTGCGCCGCGAGCTCGCCGACGAACGCGCCGAGCGCCGCGGAGTCCGTCCATCGCGCCGAGAAGTCCTGCTCGACGTAGTGCATCGGGTCGATCTCCCGGCCGTCCTGCCAGCGCTGCCGCGTGCCCGTCCGCACCCGCGAGCTCGACCAGCGGGCGAGCCCCGGCTGTCCCTCGAGCGCCGCGAGCCGCTCCCGCACGGCGTCGGCCGCGGCGGCGGCGCGGGCGGCGGCGGCCGGCCGT
>JAGIAU010000075.1 GCA_017744755.1 Microbacteriaceae bacterium | reverse complement strand
GCCTACCGCCCGAGCTGTTCACCGAGGCGCCGTCGCTGCCGATCGGCGGCAACCGCGCCAGGATGCGCGCAAACCTGATCGAGGCGCGCGACCTGCTGCGCGAGCTCCCGGACGAAGCCGACGCGCTCCTCCGCGAGCAGCGGCGCGCCCGCCGCCGCCTCGAACCAGTCGGCCGCCTCCGCCGCGTCGCGCACGACCCGCACGCCCTTGCCGTCGTAGCCGCCGCGCGGCGTCTTCACGACGGCGACGCCGCCGTGCGCGGAGAGGAACGCGCCGAGCTCGTCCGGCGTCGCGACCGCGGCCCAGTCGGGCTGCGGCGCCCCGAGCTCCGCGAGCCGGGCGCGCATCTCGAGCTTGTCCTGCGCGTAGCGGAGCGCGTGCGGTCCCGGCCGCACGGCGACGCCGGCCGCGACGAGCGCCGCGAGCACGGACTGCGGGACGTGCTCGTGGTCGAAGGTGACGACGTCGACGTCCCTGGCGAAGGCGAGCACCGTCGCCGCGTCCCGGTAGTCCCCCACCGCGGTCGTCGCGAGCGCCGCAGAGGAGCCCTCGGTCTCGGCCAGCACGCGGATGCCGACCCCGAGCCGCAACGCCGCAGGGATCATCATCCTCGCGAGCTGCCCACCACCTACGACGCCGACCCGGAGACTCACGCGACCACCCTAGGGGCTCATCCTCCGCACAGCGCCGAGCCATAGAATCGCGGAATGCCTGGCCGCATCGCATCGCTGCTGCGCGCGTTCCACGAGAAGCTCTTCAAGTACGCGTGGAAGTTCGGCCTCATCGGGGGCATCGCGTTCGGCATCGACGTCGGCGTGTTCAACGCGCTCCGGGCCACCCTCTTCGACCCCGCCACCGTGGCGAACGGCTCGCTCTGGGCGAACGTCGGATCGACGATCGTCGCCACGCTCTTCACCTGGTTCGGGAACCGCTACTGGGCGTTCCGCGAGCACCGCCGGAAGAACTTCTGGCTCGAGCTCGCGGAGTTCGTCATCGTCAGTCTGCTCGGCCTCGGCATCACGACGCTGTGCCTCCACATCTCGCACAACGTCCTCGGCCTGACGAGCCCGCTCGCCGACAACATCTCGAAGAACGTCGTCGGGCTGATCCTGGGGACGGCCTTCCGGTTCCTGATGTACCGGTTCCTCGTCTTCTCGCCGAAGCGGAAGGACGGCCACAGCCGTCTGCGGCGCGAGGCGGAGAAGCGGGCGTTCGACGAGGCCGCGCTCGTCGCCGCGATCGACCCCGGCGCGGCCGGCTTCCTCGAGGACGCCGCCAACGACGTCGTCGCCGACGGGGACGCGGATGGGGGCGGGGAGACGGGCTCGGAGAACCCGCTCGCGCCGCAGCAGGCCCGCGCCGACTGACGCTCAGGCGCGCGGCTGCTCGCCGGAGCTGCGCCGCCGGAACTCGCGGTCGGCCCGCTGGTCTCCGACGAGGTCGGTGAGCGCCGCCTGCACGAGCCGCGGCTGGGGGACGGATCGCAGCACGGCGGTGTGCCCGCCGCCGAGCTCGAGCACGACGTCGCCGCTGCCGGAGAAGGACTGCGCCGGGTTGACCCGCGTCGCCACCTCGATGACGCGCGCATGCAGGATCTCGCGGCGCCGGCGCACGACCATGCCGTCGCGCAGGACCGTCCGCCGCGTCGTCACCGTGTAGCGCCGCGAAGCCCAGAACCACAGCGGCAGCACGAAGCCGAACACGACGACGACGCCCGCACCGCCCGCGAGCGCCCAGCGCTGCCACGGCTCGGCGACCCGCAGCCCGAAGAACGCGAACGCCCCGACGGCGCCGACGAGCAGGAGCGCCGGCAGCACGAGCATGCCGACACTCGGCCGGAGCTCCGCGACGACCGCCTCGGGATCCCGTTCGGGAAGGGTCACGCTCTATTGATAACGCAGATGCGTCACATCGCCCGCGAGGATCGCGGCGGGGTCCGCAGAACCCCCCGATGCGACGAGCAGCGAACCGTCCGCGCCGATCCCGAGCGCGCGGCCCGTGAACTTCGACCCGTCCGGCTGCTGCACCGAGACCTGCGCGCCGATCGTGCCGCACGCCGCCTCGAGCTGGTCGCGCAGTCCCGCGCGATCGATGTCGCCGCGCGCCGCCTCGAAGCGGGCCACGAGCCCGGCGAGCGCCGCGAGGAACTCGGTGAGCACACGATCGGCGAGCTCCGCGGCCGGCACCGGGTCCGGCGACTCGATCGCGATCGACGTCGCGGTCGGCACGGGGAGCTGCTCCTGCGTCATCGCCGTGTTGATGCCGACGCCGAGCACGATCGCCCCGGTCTGCGGCACGACCTCGGCGAGCACGCCGCAGACCTTGCGGCCGGCGATGAGGACGTCGTTCGGCCACTTCACGGTGACGACCGAGCCGGGCAGCTGCGTGGCCACCGCCTCACGCGCGGCGAGACCCCCGAGCAGCGTGAGGATGCCGAGCCGGTCGAGCGGGATCGCCTTCGGACGGATGACGGTGGAGACGGCGAGCGAGGAGCCGGGCGGCGCGGACCAGGTGCGGCCGAGCCGGCCCTTCCCGGCGGTCTGATGCAGCGTGACGAGCGAGGTGAAGTGGGGCTGCCGGGCGCGGCGCTCGCGCGCCGCGAGCTCCGCATTCGTCGAGGGGACGGAGTCGATCACCTCGAGACCGATGGCGAGTGCGCTCGCCATCGGGAGGTCGGCACGCGTCACCGCGCTGACGGTCTGGCTCGGCATGTTCGGACCTTCGGGGTGAACGGCCTGGTCACGGGGGGGGGGGGAGACCAGGATGTTCGGGCTGACGAGCACTGTACTCGCCTCCGGCCGCGGAGCGGCAGCACCGCGCCGCGCCCCGTTCGGGTGACGTGGAGCGGGGCCCGCTCGGCGCGGTCAGTAGGCTCTACGGCATGGCGGACGACGCGACGACCCCCGACCTCTCCACGACCGCAGGCCGGATCGCCGATCTCAAGGCCCGCTACCACGAGGCCGTCACGGCTCCGGGCGAGGCCGCGATCGCGAAGCAGCACGCGAAGGGGAAGCAGACCGCCCGTGAGCGCATCGCGGGGCTGCTCGACCACGGGAGCTTCGTCGAGCTCGACGAGTTCGTCCGCCACCGCACGACCGCGTTCGGCATGGAGCGGTCGCGGCCGTACGGCGACGCCGTCGTCACCGGCGTCGGCACCATCCACGGCCGCCAGGTGGCCGTGTACTCGCAGGACTTCACGATCTTCGGCGGCTCCCTCGGCGAGGTCGCCGGCGAGAAGATCGTCAAGGTCATGGAGCACGCGCTGAAGACGGGCGTGCCGATCATCGGCCTCCTCGACTCGGGCGGCGCCCGCATCCAGGAGGGCGTCGTCGCGCTCGGCAAGTACGGCGAGATCTTCCGGCGGAACACGCAGGCCTCCGGCGTCATCCCGCAGATCTCCGTCATCATGGGCCCGGCGGCGGGCGGCGCCGTCTACTCCCCCGCGCTCACCGACTTCGTCGTCATGGTCGACAAGACCTCGCAGATGTTCGTCACCGGTCCCGACGTCATCAAGACGGTCACGGGCGAGGACGTCTCCATGGAGGACCTCGGCGGAGCGCTCACGCACAACAAGACCTCCGGCGTCGCCCACTACCTGGCCGCCGACGAGGACGACGCGCTCGACTACGTGCGCGCGCTCGTCGCGTTCCTCCCTGACAACAACTACACCGACGCCCCCGTCTACCAGGCCGATGCGGAGCTCGAGATCACCGACGAGGATCGCCGCCTCAACGCGATCATCCCCGACTCGACGAACCAGCCCTACGACATCCTCACCGTCATCGAGCACATCGTCGACGGCGGCGACTTCCTGGAGATCCAGCCGCTCTTCGCCCCGAACGTCGTCGTCGGATTCGGCCGCATCGAGGGCCGCACGGTCGGCGTCATCGCCAACCAGCCGAACGTCATGGCGGGGACGCTGAACATCGCGGCCGGGGAGAAGGCCGCCCGCTTCCTCCGCTTCTGCGATGCGTTCTCCATCCCGATCCTCACCCTCGTCGACACCCCCGGCTTCCTGCCCGGCACCGACCAGGAGTGGACCGGCATCATCCGTCGCGGCGCGAAGCTCCTCTACGCCTACGCCGAGGCGACCGTGCCGCTCGTCACCGTCATCACGCGCAAGGCCTACGGCGGCGCCTACATCGTCATGGGCTCCAAGCAGATGGGCGCCGACATCAATTACGCGTGGCCGACGGCCGAGATCGCGGTCATGGGCGGCCAGGGCGCGGTGAACATCCTCTACCGCGGCGAGCTCAAGAAGGCCGAGGAGGCAGGCGGCGACGTCGCGGCCGTCCGCACCAAGCTCGCGAACGACTACACGTACGAGGTCGCCTCGCCGTTCCTCGCCGCCGAGCGCGGCGAGCTCGACGGGGTCATCGAGCCGGCCGCGACGCGCGTCGCCGTCACGAAGGCGTTCCGCGCGCTGCGCACCAAGCGCGCCGCGCAGCCGCCGAAGAAGCACGGGAACATCCCGCTGTGAGCGAGCCGGTCGCCGAGCGGGCGCCGCGAGACGAAGGGCTCGATCTCCGCATCCTCACCCCCGGGCTCACGCCGGAGGAGGTCGCCGCCGTCACCTCGGTCGTCGCCTCGATGATCGAGGAGCAGCGCGCGGCGGCGGAGTCCGAGCCCGCGGCGCTCCGCAACGACTGGCGACGCGCGCTGGAGCCGCATCGCGGCGACCACTGAACAGTCCCGGGTCTATGGTGCTGTCGATAGTGGTGGGCTAACATCTCTCGGAGCGGGACCCGTACCCGCACGACAAGCGTCCATCGCCCGACACGCGTTCATTCGCGAGGTCGGGGCATGGGGGCGGATCAGACCGATATTCGGGTTGTCGCTCTGATCCGGAAGAGGGATGGCCGGGCGGCTCTCGCCCGGCCATCTCCATCTCTGCGGCGGTTCCTCGGCCGCTGCGCGGCGCCGGGCGGGGATGCCTCTCGCCGCCGCCCGCGGCCTTCGCTGCGCTGCGGCCGCCCGCCAGGCCCGGCCATCGTCGTCGAGAGGCATCCCCGCCCGACGTCGCTCCGCTCCGTTCGGCGTCAGCGGCGGATGAAGGTCGCGACGGCCTCGAGGTGGTGGGTGTGGGGGAAGAGGTCGTGAGCGCGCAGGCGCGTCAGCTCGTAGCCGTGCTCCTCGAGGGTCCGCGTGTCGCGGGCGAGGGCGACGGGATCGCAGGCGACGTAGACGAGCTGGGCGGCGCCGAGGCCGGCGATCGCGGCCGCCGTCTCGATCCCCGCGCCGGAGCGAGGCGGGTCGAGGACGATCGTCGCGCCGGGCGCCGGGGCGGCGGAACGCGCCCAGCGGTCGACGCGTGCCGTCGTGGCGACGGCGTCCGGGAGGTCGCCGAGGTTCTCCGCGGCATGCCGCGAGGCGCGTTCGTCCGACTCGATCGTCTCGACGCGGGTGCCCGCACCGCCGACGTCCGCGATGGCGGAGGCGAGCAGGCCGACGCCGCCGTAGAGGTCGAGGTTCGCGGCGGACGGGTCGAGGAGGTCGCCGTCGATCGCCTCGCGGACGGCCCGGACGAGGACGCCGGGCGCCTCGCGGTGGACCTGCCAGAAGCCCGTGTCGTCGACGCGGAACGTCCGCTCGCCCGCCCGCTCCGTGATCACGGTCGGCTTCTGCGCCGGGCCCTTCGTCGTGGAGAAGACCAGCCGGAGCTCGCCGCCGGTCGTGATCGCGTCGATCGTGTCCCCGGCGGCGAAGATCTGCCGCAGCACGGGCGCCGTCCCCGGGTCCGCGAGCGGGAGCGAGGCGACGGGCACGACGCGATGGGACCGCGGGGCGAACTGGCCCGGGCGGCCGTCCGGCGCGACGTGGAGGCGGACGCGGGTGCGCCAGCCGAGACCGTTCGCCGCCTCGTCGCCCGGTGCGGCCTGCACGGGTTCGCCGGGCGCCACGGCCTCCAGCGCCGCGATCCGCTCGGGAGCGACGCCACCGAAGCGCTGCAGCGCATCGCGCAGCACCTCCGCCTTGAGCGCCCGCTGGCGGGCGAGACGGATGTGGCCGAACTCGGCGCCGCCGACCCGGCGCTCGGGGGCGCGTTCGATCGACGCCTCCGGCCAGACGTGATCGACGCGATCCGGGGACGCCTCGAGCACCTCGACGGCGACGGCACGCGCGAAGGACTTCTTCGACTCGGTGAGGACCGCGCGCACCCGCTCGCCGGGGATCGCGTCCGCGACGAACACGACCCGCCCGTCCGCGCCGCGGGCGACGCCGAACCCGCCGTGCGCGATGCCGGTAACGTCGAGCTCCACGCTGTCCATCCGTCCAGCCTAGGAGCCCGACATGCGCCTGACCCTGGCCTCCACCTCGCCCTCCCGCCTCGGCCTGCTCCGGATGGCCGGCGTCGAGCCGGTCGTCGTCGCGCCGGAGGTCGACGAGGTCGCCGTCGCAGCGGCCGCGGGCGAGGCGCACGAGCCGCGGGCCCTCGTCGAGCTGCTCGCGGTGGCGAAGGCGGAGGCGGTCGCCGCGCGGTCGGGTCCCGAGGCCGGGCTGGTCCTCGGCTGCGACTCCGTCTTCGAGTTCGACGGCGTCGTCTACGGCAAGCCGCACCACGCGGCGGTCGCGCGCGAGCGCTGGCGGACGATGCGCGGGCGCACGGGGGTGCTGCACACGGGCCACTGCCTCATCGAGGCGGCGACGGGCGACCGCGGGACGGCGGTCGTCTCGACGGAGGTCGGGTTCGCCGAGGTGTCGGACGCGGAGATCGACTGGTACGTCGCGACCGGCGAGCCGCTGCCCGTCGCGGGCGCGTTCACCCTGGAGGGTCTCGCCGCGCCCTTCATCACCCGGATCGACGGCGACCCGCACTCGGTCGTCGGCCTGTCGCTCGCGGCGCTCCGCGAGCTGGCGCTCGGCCTCGGCACGGCCTGGCCGGGCCTCGTCAGTCGCGACCGGTAGGACGCGGCGCCGCGGTGTCCCACCTTGGATTCCCGCACCATGACCTCACTCCGGCACCACGAACGTTTCAAGTGGGAGCGTGGTGCCGGAGCGGGGTCATGGTGCGCGAGTGTCCGGTCCAGGCCCGAGCGTCCTCGGACCGGCAGGGGCGCTCGTGAGCACGGCGCCCACCGGGGCTCACTCGAACTGCTCCCAGTCGGGGCAGCCGCTCGTCACGAAGTTGACGTACTCGGGCACGTCCGTGAGGAACGCGTAGAGGCCGTTCGAGTCGACGACGCTCCCCTCGCCGTCGTCGATCGACCACTCGCAGCCCGCCGGGAGGGCGTCGGGATCGCCGACGAGCCGGTAGCCGCCGTAGGGCGCGTCGACGCCGATCACATAGCTGCCGTCACCGGGCAGCACGGTTCCGCCGCCCGCGGCCGGCGCCTCCGCGGGCGCGTCGACCGGCGCGTCCGGGGCCGCGGCGGGCGGCGCCGTCGTGCCGCACGCGGTGAGCAGCAGGGAGCTCGCGATGGCGGCGCTCGCGAGCAGGGCGGAGAACGCGCCGGGGCGCGCAGCAGGAAGTGACATGTCGGGTTCGCCTTCCTCGCCCGGATATCGGGCGCATCGCTCTTCACTTTCGCGCTCGCCGGGGAGGACCGGCATGGCGGTTTCGTCGTATTCATGGCCGGCGGCGCTCCCCCGCGAACCGGACGGTGGAGCCGGTGCCGCCGCGGGCTCTACGCTCTCGGCATGCGACGCCCGGAACGCATGGATCGGATGCTCGCCGTCTTCGGCGGGGTCGACGCGGCGCCGGCCGCGCCGCGGGAGCCGGGCGACGAGGCGTTCTCCGACGCCGTCGAGTCGATCCGCCGCTCGATCCTCGGCGACTTCGAGCTCGCCCACGAGCTGGCGGAGCAGGCGCTCGCCAGTGCGGCGGACGCCGACGCGCTCGCCCTCGCGCGGGCCGCGGCCGGCCTCGCGATCGCGACCTGGCCCGAGGCGATCCGGCGGGCGGATGACCCGATCGGGGATGCCGCCCGCGACCTGGCGGCGGGCGGCGCAGCGGCGCTCGACCCGACCTTCGCGGCGCCCGTCGTGGTGCTCATCGCGGAGGCGGCGCTCGCCTGCGCGCGGATCGAGCTCGCCGCCGAGCTGCTCGCGCTTGCCGGGCCCATGCCGGACGCGCTGTTCGGCCGGGAGGACCATCCGTTCCTCACGTTCATGCGCTGCGTCGAGGTGCGCGTGCTGGTGTTCGCCGGCGACGTGTCGGGGGCGGACGCGGCGGTGCGGGCGGCGATCGCGGGGGCGCGTTCGCCGATCGACCGGGCGTTCGCGACCGCGTGCGCCGCCGTCGTCGACGGGACCTCGGACCGGCGAGCGCTCGCCCAGCAGCGCTGCGCGGAGCTGCTCGCGAGCGGCATCGCCCCCGACTCGGTCGTCGCGAGCGGGATCTACGTGCTCGCCGCCTACGCGGTCATCACGATCGGGGACGTCCCGACGACCGTCCGGCTCATCCTCGCCGCGGGCGGCGACGCCGACCTCGGGCATCTGCGGATCATCGACCGCGCGATCTGCTTCGAGGTGCTCGTGCACGCGGCGGTCGACGACCACGACCTCGACGCCGCCCAGTCGTGGCTGCAGCGCTGCGACCCGCTCGCCGGCCACCCGATCGTCGACTCGACGATCGGACGGATCCGCAGCCGTGTCGCGCTGCTCGCCGGCGACGCGCAGGCGGCCCTGGACCATGCCCTGCTCTCGGTCGAGCACGCGCACCGCCACCGCCGCGGGATCGAGGCCGCCGAGGGCGAGGTGCTGGCCGCCCGCGCCCGCATCGCGCTCCGGCAGACGGGCGAGGCCTCGCGCCGGCTCGCCGAGGTCGTGGCCGAGGCGAACGAGCGCGGCCACCGGGCCGTCCGGCTCTCCGCGGCCCGCGAGCTGCGTCCCACCGGCCGGCGCCTGCCGCCCGAGCCGAGCGGCTGGGACGGGCTCTCCGCGCGCGAGCGCGAGGTCGCCGGGCTCATGGTCGCCGACCGGTCGAACGCGGAGATCGCCGCCGAGCTGTTCCTGTCCGAGC
>JAGIAU010000074.1 GCA_017744755.1 Microbacteriaceae bacterium | reverse complement strand
GACAGGCCTTATCAGGTATACGAAATCTTCGTTGTAACGAACGCGCCTCATATTCCGGGAAAGGACATCGACGATACTGTCTACAAATATGGGATCACCAGTGGTTCGCCACTAGAAGACCGGCCTGAAGAGCAACTTGGCGCCTGCGCGGCGCTAATGGGTGGCCGGTGCGATTGGGAGTGGATTGGCAGTGCGACAGGATATCATAACGCTCGCGTCGTAGAATATAAGTATATTGGAGACTATTTCGGAGTATACGGGCATTGCCCGCCTGGGCAGTACTACACTTGTAAGTGATCAGAATGTTGAATCGGCTGACGAGTTGCACGACGTTCCACCGCGTTTGGGGCGGTCCGGGAGGTTGGCATGAGACATACAGCATTGTCTTTGAGGATGAGCTTGACAACTTAATGCAGTGGTCGGCCCTTCCTAATATTCGTCTATATGAGTTCGATGCGACGTCGGAGCAGCGGCTGGCGATCGTATTCGAGCGGGCGATCCCAGACGGCGGATCGGGGGCGGAGCTGATGCGAAATCAGTGGGTTACCGCATTCGCCAGCGCCCCGGAGGCACCACAAGGTCGGATAATTGCAGGCGAACCGATGTCCGACGCCGCCTTCTTGCCTCTGATGCGGGGACTCTGGCGATATGGCGGCGGGATCAAACCTTTGATGCTGCTTCGCGCTCGGCTAGAGCGATTGAGTCTGGAAGCTTGTGTAGCGTTCCAATCCGCCTTAGTCCAGAAAGTGGCGAGCCTGCGCCGTTTTGTCCCGGATCTTGAGTGGGGCGTAGCTGCCTGGATGTTGTTGATGGATGGTCCTCAACTTCTCCAGCGTGCGGCAGCCGGTGACATTCACCCGGTCTGGGTCTTGGAGAGTGTTGAGGATGTCACTGACGTCGCCGAATGGGTCCTAGGCCGGGAGATCGACGTACCGGGATTCGGAACCAGCCGCTCTGTCGAACGCGATCGAACAGAGCGTGGGCGGCGTCTTGCCACGATGATCGAACGCTACGGTCCCACGCAGTCCTTCGCTGGTTGGTTGAGCCCTAGTAATCCAACCCCGCAGTGGCTGTCCTGGCGAGCGATCGTCGAGGATTCGACTGCAACGCGCGAGATCATCGTGTTCGGTCCGCGCGACCAGGCCATCGCGCTAGCGACGATGACAGCAAGAGCGCGCGCCCTGTTGGAGACCCGGGGCAAGATCGTTTCTAACGTGGAGCTATTGGATACCAAGTCCACCGGTCCGAAACATGGCATGCCTGCGATCTATCACGTCGAACGTCGTGATGACGTGGACTACTCAGGCTATGCCCGACTTCGCGGGCTTTGACTTCGATCATCTTTAAGCCAGTTGGGAGCGAGACCTCGGTAGCTCGCTCACTGACCTGTTCCGGGTTCCGTGGAGTCCCTGGCTAGTCCCGGGTTTCCTAGAATCTCTGGTGCAGAGCCTTGACAGGGTGTCGGAACACGACGTATCCGCATACCCATCGGCACTACGGGGACCGAATAGGTGGACGAACATGCCGTATCCCCCTCAGCGAAACACCCCGAAGAAGCGCAGCGCGAAGTAGCCGCCGACGATGACGACGGTGGTGACGATCGCGATCCAGGGCACGCCGCGCTTCAGCCGGGCGCCCTCCGGGGCGACGACGTTGGCGGCGAAGGCCGCGCGGCCGCCGGCGCGTTCATCCGCGTACTGGTCCGTCTGGGAGAGCGTCTTGGCGCCGACCGTGTCGATGAAGCGCCAGATACGCTGCTGCACGGCCGGGTCGGCCATGTCGAGGTGGCGGCTCGAATAGGCGAAGAGCCAGTCGTCGACGATCTCGAGGTCCCAGGCGCTCGCCTCGTCGATGCACAGGGCCATCAGGTCGGGGGTGAACACGTAGAGGGCGTCCCGCTCGTACTCCTTCGGGGCGTAGAGCGTGAAGTGCTCGTTGAAGTCGCCCTCCAGGCGCAGCGTCTGGTCCTTCGCGAAGGTCACGGGGAGGTTCGTCGCGCCGAAGAGCGCGTTGTTCGCCCGGGAGTCGAGGACCATATGGGGGAGCGCGCGGTCGAGGCGCAGCGCGAGGAACCACCAGCTGTGCGTCGTCTGGTTCTTCCCCGAGCCGGTCGTGTACGTGTAGTTGCCGTAGTCGAGCGTCCGGCCCGTGGCGCGAACCAGGTGGTCGGTGATCCGCTGGCCGTGCCCACGGTTGAAGATCGCGCCCGGGTAGCCGGGGCCGTCGCCCGTCGCGTAGTAGACGAGCCTGTTCGCCGCGGCGAAGCTCCAGAGCCGGTAGAGCTTCGTCCAGCGCCGCCCGCCGGTGGCGAGCAGCACGATGCCGACGATCGCGACCACGGCCCCCAAGCCGATCGGCAGCAGGCCCTGCGGCAGGCCGAACGCGGTGCCGACGACGGCGAACATGAGGCCGACCACGGTCATCACGATCGGGCCGATGACCGCGCCCCCGGTGGCGAGGCTCGGGTCGCCGCGATGCGCGACGCGCCACGCCTTGACGGCGGCGGGGTCGGGCGCGTCGGTCAGGAAGCGGGTGTCGATCGCGGTGGGCACGCGTTCATCCTGCCGGAGCGCGGCCCCGCGCACGATGCTGGGAAATCCACGGCCTCCGCGAGCACTACAATGGACAGTCCGCTTTATCCGGTTGGAGTGGGATGCCGTCAGCTGAAGTCGCTCGCGAACGGGCGTATGTGCACGGCCTCTACGAGCGCCTCGACTCGATCCGAGCCTCCGTGCAGCGGGAGCTCGAGGCCGTCCGTGCGGGCGGCGCGCAGGGCGGCACGCACCAGTCGCGCAGCGAGCGCGACGCCTTCGCCCGGATCTACGAGGACCGGATCGCGCAGCTGCGCGAGATCGACGAGCGGCTCGCCTTCGGCCGCCTCGAGCTGCAGCCCGTCGACGGGCAGCCGGTCTACCACTACATCGGCCGCATCGGCCTACGGGACGAGGAGCAGCAGCCGATCCTGCTCGACTGGCGCGTGCCCCAGGCGAGCGCGTTCTACCAGGCGACCGCGGCGACGCCGCTCGGCGCGCGCGCCCGCCGCCACCTGCACTCGCGCGGCCGCGACGTCGTCGGCGTCGACGACGAGGTCTTCGACCAGGCGCTGCTCGAGGCCGAGGAGAACGTCCTGCAGGGCGAGGCGGCCCTCATGGTCGCGCTCGGCCGGGAGCGCACGGGCCGCATGCAGGACATCGTCGCGACGATCCAGGCCGAGCAGGACCGGATCATCCGCTCCGATCTGCACGGCGCCCTCGTCGTCCAGGGCGGACCCGGCACCGGCAAGACCGCCGTCGCGCTCCACCGCGCCGCCTACCTGCTGTACTCGCACCGGGAGCGCCTCGCCGCGGCGGGCGTCCTCATCGTCGGCCCGTCCCGCTCGTTCCTCGAGTACATCGAGGCCGTCCTCCCGTCCCTCGGCGAGACCGGCGTCGTCACCGCCTCGCTCGGCGCGCTCTTCCCGGGCGTGAGCGCCGAATCGGAGGACCGTCCGGCGGTGGCCGCGCTCAAGGGCTCGACGGAGATGGCGCGCCTGCTCGCCCGGGCCGTGAAGTCGCGCCAGATCATCCCGACCGCCGACACGACCGTCGACATCGACGGCGAGCAGATCGTCGTGCCCGCGCAGCTCATCCGCGACGCCATGCAGCGCGCCTGGGAGACGCACAAGCCGCACAACGTCGCCCGCGTCACGTTCAACAAGGTCGCCATCGCCGCGATCGCCGACCTGCTCGTCGGCGAGCTGCGCCGCCGCGGTCGTGCGGTCGACGAGAGCGACGTCGCGCTGCTGCGCGAGGACGTGCGCACCGCATACGACGTCAAGGTCGCGCTGAACACGGCGTGGATGCCGCTCACCCCCGAGAAGCTCGTCCGCGACCTGTACGCGCGGCCGAACTGGCTCACGACGATCACGCAGCGCTGGACCCCGGAGAAGCGCGCGCTGCTGCTGCGCGGCCGGGACGAGCCGTTCACCGTCTCGGACGTGCCGCTCCTCGACGAGGCGGCGGAACTGCTCGGCGACGATCCCGTCACCGACTACGCGGCGCGCGAGCGGGAGCGCGAGGCGAAGCGGAACCTGGAGAACGCCAAGGCCGCCATCCGGAACATGGGCGTCGAGGGCCTCGTCGACGCGCGGCAGCTCGCGGAGTCGTTCACGGAGGACGTCTCGGCGCGGGCGACGGCCGCGGAGCGCGCCGTCTCCGACCGCACGTGGACGTTCGGGCACATCGTCGTCGACGAGGCGCAGGAGCTCTCGCCGATGCAGTGGCGGATGCTCGTGCGGAAGAACCCGCTGAAGTCGTTCACGATCGTCGGCGACGTCGCCCAGGTCGCCTCCGCCGCCGGCAGCGCCGACTGGGCGGCGACGCTCGGCCCGATCTTCAAGGACGCCTGGCGGCTCGAGGAGCTCACCGTCAACTACCGCACGCCCGCGCAGATCGCACAGGCCGCGGAGGAGATGGCCGCGGCGAACGGCGTGCCGGTCACCGCGACCCGCTCCGTCCGCGAGGGCGACTGGCCCGTCGAGGTCGTCCGCGTCGGCTCGGTCGAGGACACCGACGGCCCCTATCCGCTCGCCGACGCGATCATCGATGCGGTGAACGCCCTCCGCGCGGACGGCGGCGGGGCCGGCGAGCTCGGCTCCGTCGCGATCATCGCCGCGCCGGCCGATGCCGACGCGCTGCAGCTCCCGCTGACGACGGCGCTCGGCCGCGACACGATCGGCCGCGGCTCGGCGGGCCTGCGCCGCCCCGTCGCGCTGCTCACGCCGCAGGACGCGAAGGGCCTCGAGTTCGACGCGGTCATCGTCGCGGAGCCGTCCGCGATCGTCGCCGACGGCGCGCGCGGCGCCGGCGCGCTGTACGTCGCGATGACCCGGCCGACCCAGCGCCTCGTCCTGGTCACCTCGGGCCCGCTGCCCGCCGGCATCCCGTACTTCTGAGCCGAGGGGCGGATCGGCCGACCTGTCAGACTGGCCCGGTGCGCCGCGTCACCGAGCTCATCCGGCGATACCCCTTCGTCGCCGCGACGGTCCTCGTCGGCCTGCTCGGCGCGGGGCTCTGGATCGCCGGCCTGCCGGAGCCGATCCGCTGGCTGTTCAGCGCGTTCGCCCTCTTCGTCGCAGCCTGGCACGCCGTGCAGATGGTGCGGGCGATGCTCCGCCGCGAGTTCGGGCTCGACGTGCTCGCCGTCACCGCCATCGTCGCGACCGTCGTCGTCGGCGAGTACGTCGCGGCGCTCATCGTCGTGCTCATGCTCACCGGCGGCGAGGCGCTCGAGGACGCCGCGAACCGCCGGGCGCGCGGGGAGCTCAACGCCCTCCTCGACCGGAGCCCTCGGATCGCGCACCGCCGCGACGCCGACGGGATCCGGGACGTGCCCGCCGGGGAGCTGCGGATCGGCGACGTCATCGTCGTGCAGCCCGCGGAGGTCGTCCCCGTCGACGGCGTCGTGCTCTCCGCCGCGGCCGAGGTCGACGCCTCCTCGGTCACCGGCGAGAGCCTGCCGGTCGCGCTCGCGGCGGGCGCGACGGTGCTGAGCGGCTCGGTGAACGGCGCCGCCGCGATGGAGCTCACGGCGACGGCGACGGCCGCCGACAGCCAGTACGCGCGGATCGTCGCGCTCGTCCGGGAGGCGTCGGAGAGCCGGGCGCCCGTCGTCCGGCTCGCCGATCGCTTCGCCGTGCCGTTCACGCTGCTGTCCCTCGCGATCGCCGGCGTCGCCTGGGCGGTCTCGGGGCAGCCCGGACGGTTCGCCGAGGTCCTCGTGCTCGCGACGCCCTGTCCGCTGCTCATCGCAGCGCCGGTCGCGTTCATCGGCGGCATGAGCCGTGCCGCGCGCCGCGGCATCCTCGTGAAGGGCGGCGGCGTGCTCGAGCTCCTCGCGCGAGCCCGCACGGCGGTCTTCGACAAGACGGGCACGCTGACGCTCGGCCGGCCCGAGGTCGCGGCCGTCCGGCCGGCGGCGGGGTTCACGGAGCCGGAGCTCCTCGCCGCGGCGGCGAGCGCGGAGCAGTACTCCGCGCACACGCTCGCGGACTCGCTGCAGCGGGCGGCCGAGGAGCGCGGCGTCGTGCCCGTGCTGGCCGACTCGGCGACCGAGCACACCGCCCAGGGCGTCACCGCCCGGGTCGGCGGCCGGGACGTCGTCGTCGGCAAGTTCTCCTTCGTCGCGGAGCATGCCCAGGACGCCGCGCGCACGCCGCTGGAGCCGGGCGAGCTGGCCGTCTACGTCGCGGTGGACGGCCGCTTCGCGGGCGCGATCGTCGCCGCGGACGAGGTGCGCGAGGATGCGCCGGACACGCTGCGGCGGCTCGCGGAGCTCGGCGTCGGCGACGTGCTCATGCTGACGGGCGACGCCGAGCCGACCGCACGCCACGTGGCCGCGGAGCTCGGCATCGAGCGCTTCCGCGCGGAGTGCCTGCCTGCGGACAAGGTCGCGGCGGTCGCCGCGGTGACCGAGCGGCCGGTCATCATGGTCGGCGACGGCGTCAACGACAGTCCGGTCCTCGCTGCAGCCGATGTCGGGATCGCGATGGGCGCGCGCGGCGCGACGGCCGCGAGCGAGTCCGCCGCGGCGGTCATCCTCGTCGACCGGTTCGGACGGGTGGCGGACGCGGTCGCGATCGGCCGGGAGACGGTGCGGATCGCCCTGCAGAGCATCTGGGCCGGCATCCTGATCTCCGTCGGCCTGATGCTCGTCGCCGCCTTCGGGCTCATCCCCGCGACGATCGGCGCACTGCTCCAGGAGGTCGTGGACGTCGTCACGATCGTCGCGGCGCTCCGGGCGATCGGCCGGCGCCGCGCGTTCTGACGCGGACCGATCGGTCGCCCGCCGCGATCAGGCGGCCGTGCCCGCCGGGTCGATCTCCGGCTCCGGCCCCGGGGTGAAGCGGCGTCCGGTCACCCAGCTCGGGACGATCCGGATGAAGTGCTCCTTCACCGTGGGGATCCAGGGCGTCAGCGGCAGCTCGGCGGCGGCGGCGATCTCCGCCGGATCCTCGATGCGCCGCGCCTCGCCCTTGACGATGACGCTGAAGAGATCGGCGCGCACGGCGCCGTCGATCTCGAACGCGACCGTCGGCCGGATCGTCAGCTCGGCGAGCTTGGTGCCCGGTGCGGTGCGGAAGACGATCGTCTCGTCGGCGTCGACGACGTAGTTGACCGGGAAGATGTCGATCTCGCCGCCCGCCGCGAGCGCGACCCGGCCGAGGGTGTCGGAGCGCAGCAGCGCCCAGCATTCGGTGGCGGTGAGCGCGGTGGGCGGCAGTTCGGTCATGGCACCAGGCTACGGCCCCGTCCCGATTCAGGCGGAACGTCCTCGGGCGGACGGCCGGCTTCCTCGACATGCGGCGGATGCCGGAGCCGGAGGGTGATCGGCGCTCCTTGCGGGGCCGTGGCCCCGGCGGGCGCTACGGGTTCGGCGAGCCCGACGCGAGGGCGGCCGCCTCGGCGCGCAGGAGGTCGACGGCGTGCCGGACGCCGGGGCTGTCGGCCATCGTCCGCCGGTAGGCGACCGAGACGTGCCGCACCTGGTCGCGCTCCGTGAGCGGGACGGCGCGGACGCCGGGAGGGAGCTCGCCGCGCCCGAGGCGGGGGAGCAGCACCACGAGGATGCCGTGCTCCGCGAGGGCGACGAGCGTCGCCCAGTCGGGGTCCTCGGCGACGACGCGGGGGAGCCGGCCGAGATCGGCGAACACGCGCTGCAGTGCCTCGGCGCAGATCTGCCCGCGCGGCGTGGAGCCCCAGCGCTCGTCGACGAGCTCGTGCCGGTCGATCGTGGCGCGGTCGGCGAGCGGGTGCTCGACGGACAGCACGACGTCGGCGACGTCGTCGAGGAGCGGCTCGGTCTGCACGTGCTCCGGCAGCACGACCGGATAGCCCTGCCAGTCGTGGATCACGGCGAGGTCGACGACTCCGTCGGAGACGAGCTCGATCGCCTCGAGCGGGTCGACGCTCGTCACGCGCGGGAGCGCCAGACCCTCGGCGAGGAGCTGCGCGAGCATGGGGGCGAACAGCCCGCGGGTCGCGGTCGAGAACGACGCGATGCGCAGCGGGGCGAGCGAACGCGCGTCCTCCGCCCCGGCCCGCGCGGCGAGCCGGTCGAGCTCGTCGAGCAGGCCGTCGGCGCCGGCGGCGAGTGAACGCCCGCGCTCGGTGAGCAGCACCCCGCGGCCGTGCCGCTCCAGCAGCGCAGCGCCGATGTCCCGCTCGAGCCGCTTCACCTGCTGGGAGACGGCGGAGGGGGTGTAGCCGAGCCGGTCCGCGGCGGCCGCGACGGAGCCGTGACGCGCGACCTCGACGAGGGCGCGCAGACCCTGCGTGTCGACCATGTACGGATAGTACCGATTGCACGGTGCGATTCGGAACTGGTCCTACTGGAACGCGCCTGCGAGGCTGGGGCCATGTCGCCCCGCCACATCCTCCTCGGCGTCCTCGTCGCGATCGTCTGGGGCACGAACTTCGTCGCCATCGGCATCGGCCTGCTCGACACGCCGCCGCTCGTGCTCGTGGCGCTGCGCTTCGTCCTCGTCGCCCTACCCCTCGTGTTCTTCATCAAGCGGCCGGAGGCGAGCTGGTGGACGATCGCCGGGGTCGGACTGTTCATGAGCGCCGGTCAGTTCGGCCTCGTCTACCTCGCGATGGGCCTCGGCCTGCCGGTCGGGCTCGCCGCCGTCATCCTGCAGTGCCAGGCGGCGTTCACCATGCTCATCGCCTTCGTCGCGCTCGGCGAGCGGCCGAGCCGGCTGCAGATCGCGGGTGCCGCCGTCGCGCTCCTCGGCCTCGGGATCGTCGCGGCCGGCCGGCTCGACGGCGCCGCCGAACTCGGCGTCGTCGTCCCGGTGCTGATCTGCGCGGCCGGCGGCCTCAGCTGGGCGATCGGCAACGTCATCGCGCGCTCCGCCCCCAAGGCGGACGGCTTCGGCATGGTCGTCTGGTCCGCCCTCTTCGTCCCGGTCCCCGTCCTGCTCCTGAGCCTCGGGGTCGACGGGCCGGCCGTCGTCGCGGACGCGTTCACCTCGATCGGCTGGCAGACCGTCGGCAGCGTCGCCTTCACGGTCGTGTTCGCCTCGCTCTTCGGGTACACCGTGTGGAAC
>JAGIAU010000073.1 GCA_017744755.1 Microbacteriaceae bacterium | reverse complement strand
GCCGGCAGGCCGGTTGCGGCGGTCGCTGCTCGTGATCGCCATCGTGACCGCCAACGTGCTCCTCGTCGGCCTGGCCGCGCTCATCGCGGTGACCGCGCTGCTCGTCTTCGCGGCGGCTCCGCGGAAGCACGCGGCCCCGCGGGTCGAGTAGGACGTTCTCGGGCAGCCCGCCGATCCGCGCCGCCTCGCGCTGCTCGACCCGCGGGCCCAGCGCTACTCGACCTGCGGGACGATCGCCGACAAGCCGCCGTCGAGGAGCTCCTGGAAGCGCTCCGCCGGCACGATCGGGATGCCGAGCTCGAGCGCCTTCGCCTCCTTCGAGCCGGCTCCGGGGCCGACGACGACGACGCTCGTCTTCTTGGAGACGGAGCCGCTCGGCTTCCCGCCGGCGACGATGACGGCCTCCTCGGCGCCTTCGCGCGTGTACCCCTCGACGGCGCCGGTGACGACGACGGTCAGACCCGAGAGCGGACCCGACGGCCCTTCGATGCCCGCGCCCGGCCCCGGGTGGCCGGGGATCGACCACTGGACCCCGGCGGCGGCCCAGCGCTCGACGATCTCGACGTGCCAGTCGATGCCGAACCATTCCAGCACCGCCTCGGCGATGATCGGCCCGACGCCGTCGACCGCCGCGAGCTCGGCCGCCGACGCCGCCCGGATCGCGTCGAGCGATCCGAAGTACGCCGCGAGCGCGCGAGCCGCGACAGGACCGACATGCCGGATGTTCAGCGAGACGAGCAGCCGCCAGAGGTCCTTGCGTCGAGCCTTCTCGAGCTCCACGATGAGCTCCTCGGCGGCGGACGACGGGCCGAACTCCGCGGGTGCGTCCTTCCGCGCGGGCCGCACGACCTTGCGGAACGGGGTGTCGAAGCGCGCCTCCGCGACACCCGCCTCGGCGGCCTCCGACGCCGCCCGGGCCTCCAGTTCGACGATCTCGTCCGGTCCGCTCCCCAGCACGGGCACCTCGATCGGCATGAGGTCGTCGATCGTGAGGTCGAAGAGCCCGGCCTCCGTGTCGAGCGGCCCGTACGGCGGGGTCAGCGCGATCGCGGACGCCTCCCCGAGGCCCTCGATGTCGAGCCCGCCGCGGGAGCCGATGTGCTCGATGCGGCCCCGGACCTGCGCCGGGCAGGCGCGCGTGTTCGGGCAGCGGAGATCGATGTCGCCCTCCTTCGCGGGTGCGAGCGTCGCACCGCATTCGGGGCATTCCGTCGGCATCACGAAGGCGCGTTCCGAGCCGTCCCGCAGCTCGAGGACCGGTCCGAGGATCTCCGGGATGACGTCGCCGGCCTTGCGCAGCACGACCATGTCGCCGATGAGCACGCCCTTCACACGGACGACGTCCTGGTTGTGCAACGTCGCGCGCCGCACGACCGAGCCGGCGACGAGGATCGGCTCAAGGACGGCGTACGGCGTCGCCCGGCCCGTCCGGCCGATGCCGATCTCGATGCCGCGGAGCCGCGTCTGCACCTGCTCGGGGGGGTACTTGTAGGCGATCGCCCACCGGGGCGCCCGCGAGGTCGCGCCGAGCGAGTCGTGCAGCGCGAGCTCGTCGACCTTGACGACGATGCCGTCGATCTCGTGCTCGACCGAGTGCCGGTGCTCCCCGTAGTGCTCGATGAACCCGACGGCCCCGTCGACGTCGTCGAAGACCCGGAAGTTCGGCGAGGTGGGCAGCCCCCAGGAGCCGAGCAGCGCGTACACCTCCGACTGCGTCGCGACGGGCGGATCCGGCCATGCCCCGATGCCGTGCACGAGCATCCGCAGCCGCGAGAGCCGCCGCTCCATCAGGTCGGCGCCACGCGCGCCCTTGCCGTCGGCCTTCTGCCGCAGCGAGCCGGAGGCGGCGTTCCGCGGATTGGCGAACACGCGCTCCCCCGCCGCGGTCTGCTCCGCGTTCAGCTCGTTGAAGGCCGCGACCGGGAAGTAGATCTCGCCGCGCACCTCGACGAGCGGCGGGTGGCCGGAGCCGGCCAGTCGGCGCGGGATCCCGGCGATGCGCAGGACGTTCTCCGTGACGTCCTCACCGGTCGTGCCGTCGCCGCGCGTCGCCGCGCTGACGAGCTCCCCCGAGGCGTAGCGGAGGTTGATCGCGAGGCCGTCGATCTTGAGCTCGCACAGCCAGCTCACCCCCGCATCCGGCCCCGCGTCCCGCACGACCTTCGCCGCCCACTCGCGGAACTCCTCGATCGAGAACACGTTGTCGAGCGAGTACATCCGCTCCGCGTGCACGACCGGCGCGAACAGCGTCGAGTCGAGCCCGCCCCCGCCCACCGTCTGCGTCGGCGAGTCCTGCCCGGCGAGCTGCGGCCACGCCGCCTCGATCGCCTCCAGCCGGTGCACGAGCGCGTCGTACTCGCCGTCGGACACGAGCGTCGTGTCCCGCGCGTAGTACGCCTCGCGCAGCTCGAGGATGCGCTCCGTGAGCGCCGCCGCCTCGGCCCGCGCGGCGTCGAAGTCCGCGGGATCGGACGCTCGGATCGGTTCGGCTTCGGCCACGCCCCAAGCCTAGGATCGACCGCCGACATGCGGCAGGCGCAGGCGGAACGCGCCGCGGGGCGCCGCGATTTGGATGTCATCCACGGTGATCTCGCGCGAACGAGCGCGTTCTCCCACAATGGCCCTCGTGACCGACTCGACGACCCCGACGGCAGAACGCACTCGCATCGTCACCGACGACGGCGTCGAGCTCGGCGTGACGCGCACCGCGCCCGCCGGCGCGACGCGCGCCTCGATCCTCGTCGCGAGCGCGACCGCCGTGCCGAGGGGGTTCTACCGCCGCTTCGCGGAGCACGCCGCGAAGGCCGGCTACGAGGTGCTCACGATGGACTACCGGGGCACGGGCGAGTCGCGGCCGACGTCGCTGCGCGGCTACGAGATGACCTTCGCCGACTGGGCGGAGCACGACATCCCGGCCGGCATCGAGGCGCTGCGGGCCGACCGGCCGCGCTACCTCGTCGGCCATTCCTACGGCGGCAGCGCGCTTGGGCTCGTGCCGGGGACGGAGCGGCTCGCGGCCGCGTACACCTTCGGCTCCGGCACGGGGTGGGGCGGCTGGATGTCGCCGGCGGAGCGGCGCCGGGTGCGCGTGCTCTGGGCGTTCGCCGGCGCCCTGACCGCGGTCATGGGCTACGCGCCGTGGAGCCGTCTCGGCGGCGGCGAGGACCTGCCGGCGGGCGCGTTCCGCCAGTGGCGGCGCTGGACGGGCTTCCCGCGCTTCGTCGTGGACGACCCGCTCGTGCCCGACGCGGCGGCGCGCTACGCGAGCGTGCGGATCCCGCTCACCTATGCGACCGCGGTCGACGACCCGTGGGCGACGCCGCGGGCGCGCGACGAGACGCTCGCCTGCTACACGGGCGCGGCGAGCCGCACCGCCGTCGACCTGCACCCGTCTGACATCGGGGTCGAGCAGATCGGGCACATGGGGTACTTCCGGGCCGGCGCGGAGGCCTTCTGGGACGACGTGCTGGCGACGTTCGGGGCGTAGGCGCCGGCGCCCTAGCCGGAGGCCGTGGGCGCAAATGGTTGGGATCTTTGCCCCACAGCAGCCAGTTGCGCCCACGCGCCCGCACAGGCCGCTGCATCCCCGGCCCGCCGCCGGCTCCGTGGGCGCAGATGGTCCTCATCGCTGGAGGATCACAGCCATTTGCGCCTACACGGCGCAGGATCCCGGCGGGAGACGGAGGGGAGCGCTCAGACGCGCGCCGCGGAGAACGTCCTGTCGACCGTGACCTGCCCCAGCACCCGCGTGCCCGCGTAGAGGACGGCCGACTGGCCGGGCGCGACGCCCTCGATCGGCTCGTCCAGCTCGACGACGACCTCGCCGCTGTCGAGGCGCACGCGGCAGGCGACGGAACGCGCGTGGGCGCGCACCTGCACCTCCGTCGCCTCGGCCAGGAGCGCGGCGGGCCCGAGCGCGGACCAGCGCGCGCCGGCGAGCCCGTCGACGCGCAGCGCCTCGCGCGATCCGACGACGACCTGGCCGTTCGTCGGGCGCACCTCGAGCACGAAGCGCGGCCGGCCGTCGGCGGCCGGTACGCGGATGTCGAGCCCGCGCCGCTGCCCGACCGTGAACGCCTCCGCGCCGTCATGCCGGCCCAGCACCGCGCCCTCCGCGTCCACGATCTCCCCCGCCGTCAGCCCGATCCGGTCCGCGAGGTACCCGCGCGTGTCCCCGTCCGGGATGAAGCAGATGTCGTACGAGTCCGGCTTGGCGGCCGTGACGAAGCCGCGGGCGAGCGCCTCGGCTCGCACCGCCTCCTTCGAGGCGTCCGCGCCGAGCGGGAACATGGCGTGCCCGAGCTGCGCCGCCGTCAGCACGCCGAGGACGTACGACTGGTCCTTCGGTCCGGCGGCGGCCCGGTGCAGTTCCGGTCCGTCCGGCCCGTCGAGCACGGAG
Organism: Microbacteriaceae bacterium; assembly: GCA_017744755.1. Lineage (GTDB taxonomy): Bacteria > Actinomycetota > Actinomycetes > Actinomycetales > Microbacteriaceae > 73-13. Next base: position 4,775 of record JAGIAU010000073.1, on the reverse strand, counting down.
GCGTAGTGGCCCGTGGCGACGGCGTCGAAGCCGAGTGCGAGCGCGCGGTCCAGGAGCGCGGCGAACTTGATCTCCTCGTTGCAGCGCAGGCAGGGGTTGGGCGTCCTGCCCGCCGCGTACTCGTCGACGAAGTCCTGGACCACCGTCGATGCGAACCGCTCCGAGAAGTCCCACACGTAGAACGGGATGCCGAGCCGGTCCGCGACGCGCCGGGCGTCCATCGCGTCCTCGACGGTGCAGCAGCCGCGCGAGCCCTCGCGCAGCGTCGCCCGGTGCCGGCTGAGCGCGAGATGCACGCCGACGACCTCGTGCCCGGCCTCGACGGCGCGCGCGGCGGCGACGGAGGAGTCGACTCCCCCGCTCATCGCGACCAGCACCTTCATGCAGCACATTCTCCCGCGCGCGTGCTCGATCCGTTTTCAGGGACAGGGCGGGGTATGAGCGCGCATTGCGTTCGAACCCCCTGCTGTCCCTGAAAACGGATCGAAACGGATCGAAACGGATCGAGACGGATCGAGGCGTCGGGGGGGCTCAGTCGGTGGCGCGGGCGCCGTGGCGGTCGAGGAACTCGTACAGCTCGCGGTCGTCGACGCCGGGGAACGTGCCCTGCGGGAGGGGGTTCAGGATCTGGGCGTGGAGGCGCGCCGAGGACCAGGCCTTGCCCTCCCAGCGGGCCGCGAGCGCGCCGGGCGCCCGCTTGCAGCAGGCCTCGTCGGGGCACGTCGACTGGCGGCGCACCGTCGTGTCTCGCCCGCGGAACCACTTCGAGTGCTCGAACGGCACCCCGATCGTGATGGAGAACTCGTCGCTCCCGGTGGTCCCGGTCTGCGCCGACTCGAAGAACGTGCCCTCCGGCGTGTCGGTGTACTGGTAGAACTCGGTCGTCCGGTTGACGCGGGAGAACGCGCTCCGCGCGGCCCAGTGCCGGCACACGAACTGCCCCTCGGTCGAGCCGGTGACGTCGACGGGCAGGCGGAGCCCGTCGTTCTCGTACGCCTTCTGCACGGAGCCGTCGTCGTCGACGCGCAGGAAGTGGATGGACAGCCCGAGGTGCGCGGTCGCGAGGTTCGTGAGCCGCAGCGCCGCGGCCTCGTGGGTCACGCCGAAGGCGTCGCGGAAGTCCTCGACGGCGATGTTCCGCTCGGACTTCGCCGCGGAGAGGAATGCGACGGCCTGCCGCGCGGGCATGAGCACGGAGGCGGCGAAGTAGTTGATCTCGAGCCGCTGCTGCAGGAAGTCGGCATAGGAGCCGGGCGCCTCGTGCGAGAGGAGGCGGTGCGCCATCGCCTGCAGCGCGAGGGCGCGGAGCCCGTGACCGCCGGGGATGGAGGCGGGCGGCAGGTAGATGCGGCCGTTCTCCAGGTCGGTGACGGAACGCGCGTTGTGCGGCAGGTCGTCGACGTGCACGATCTGCAGTCCGATCGACTGGGCCATCTGCGCGACCTCCCGGTGCGTGATGGCGCCGGTGACGTGCCCGGACTCGTCGACGAGCCGCTGCGCGAGCTCGTCGATCGCGGGGATGCTGTTGTTCCGCTCGCGCATGCGCAGGCGGAGGTCGGTGTTCGCGCGCCGCGCCTCCTCGGGGGTGGCGACGGCCTGGCGGGCGCGGCGGGCGACCTCGCGGTGCAGGCCGACGAGCGAGCGCAGCACCTCGTCCGGCATCGCCTTGCCGGGGCGCACGGACGGGAGCCCGAGCTGGGCGTACAGCGAGCCGCGCTGGGCGCGCTCCAGCTCGATCTCGAGCGCGGCCCGCTCGGTCGGCGGCGCCTCGTCGAGCAGCTGCTGCACCGGCACGCCGAACGCGTCCGCGAGCTCGCCGAGGAGCGAGAGCCGCGGCTCGCGGCGCCCGTTCTCGATGAGCGACAGCTGCGACGCCGCGGTGCCGACGCGCAGCGCGACGTCGTCGAGGGTGAGGCCCGCGGCGCTCCGGAAGTGCCGGATCCGCTGGCCGAGGGTGGCAAGGTCTCGCACAGCTTCACTGTATCTAAAGAATGCGGAATCTTTCCATCGAAATCCCCTGCAATCCCCGAAGCCACCGCCGCAGACTGGACAGACATCGAGTTCTTCGAGGATGCAGCAAAGGAGCGTGACCGATGACCCTGCTCGACTCCCCCGCCCCGACCGCCCCGGACGGCTACCGGTTCCGCACCCAGCCGCCGGTCGGCACCCCCGCGTCGATCGTCGACTGGGTGGAGGGCGTCGCCGCCAGGACCCGCCCCGACGCGATCGTGTGGGCGGACGGCTCGCAGGAGGAGTTCGACGCGCTCGCCGAGCTCATGGTCAGCCGCGGCACCATGATCCGGCTCAACCCGGAGAAGCGCCCCAACAGCTACCTCGTCCGCAGCAACCCGGCCGACGTCGCCCGCGTCGAGTCCCGCACGTTCATCTGCTCCCTGCAGCGCGAGGACGCCGGCCCGACGAACAACTGGGTCCACCCCGAGCAGATGCGCGACACGCTCGACGGCCTCTTCGACGGCGTCATGCAGGGCCGGACGATGTACGTCATCCCCTTCTCGATGGGTCCCATCGGCTCGCCGCTCTCCCGCTACGGCGTCCAGCTCACCGACTCCCCCTACGTCGTCGCCTCCATGCGCATCATGACCCGGATGGGCGAACGCGCCCTCGAGCGCATCACCGAGACGACGCCGTGGGTGAAGGCGGCGCACACCGTCGGCTACCCGCTCGCCCCCGGCCAGCAGGACATCCCGTGGCCGTCGAACGAGCTGAAGTACATCACCCACTTCCCGGAGTCCCGCGAGATCTGGTCGTACGGCTCGGCCTACGGCGGGAACGCGCTGCTCGCGAAGAAGTCCTTCGCGCTCCGCATCGCGAGCGTCCTCGCGCACGACGAAGGCTGGCTCGCCGAGCACATGCTCCTCATCAAGGCGACGAACCCGGAGGGCAAGGAGTTCCACCTCGCCGGCGCGTTCCCCTCCGCCTGCGGCAAGACGAACCTCGCGATGCTGCAGCCGACCATCCCCGGCTGGAAGGTCGAGACGGTCGGCGACGACATCGCCTGGCTCGGCATCGGCGACGACGGCCAGCTGCGCGCCATCAACCCGGAGGCCGGCTTCTTCGGCGTCGCCCCCGGCACCGGCTGGTCGACGAACGCCGTCGCGATGGAGACGATCCAGTCGGACACGATCTTCACGAACGTCGCCCTCACGGACGACGGCGACGTGTGGTGGGAGGGCGCCACCAAGGAGCCGCCCGCGCACCTCATCGACTGGCAGGGGAACGACTGGACGCCGGACTCCGGCCGTCCCGCCGCGCACCCGAACTCCCGGTTCACGGTTTCCGCGGCCAACTGCCCGTCCATCTCGGACGACTGGGAGGACCCGCGGGGCGTCGCGATCGACGCCATCATCTTCGGCGGCCGCCGTGCCACGACCGTGCCGCTAGTGGTGGAGGCACGGGACTGGGCGCACGGGGTCTACCTCGGTGCGACGGTCTCGTCCGAGGCCACGGCGGCCGCCGAAGCAACCGTCGGAACGCTGCGCCGCGACCCCTTCGCGATGGCGCCGTTCTACGGCTACAACGCCGCCGACCACTGGAAGCACTGGCTGGAGATCGGCCGCCGGCTCCGCGCCGCGGGCGGCAAGGTGCCGCGCATCTTCCAGGTCAACTGGTTCCGCAAGGACGCGAACGGCAAGTTCCTCTGGCCCGGCTTCGGCGAGAACTCGCGCGTGCTGGAGTGGATGTTCTCCCGCATCGAGGGCCAGACCGCCGCGAAGGAGACGCCCATCGGCCTCGTGCCGGTCGACGGCGGGCTGAACACGACCGGCCTCGACGTCTCGTCCGAGGCGCTGGCCGAGCTGTTCCGCCTCGACACCGCGGGCCTGCTCTCCGACGCGGAGGACGCAGCCGCGTACTTCGACGGCTTCGGCGAGCGCGTCCCCGCCGAGCTGCGCACCGAGATCGCCGCGCTCCGGGAGCGCCTCGCGAGCTGACGGGCGTCATCGGGCGCGGAACGCGCTCCCACAGACCGCGAGGGGTCGGCGATCGCCCGCCGGCCCCTCGTCGCTCACCCCGCCGAGCGAGCGCGAGTGTGCAGCTGTCGCCCCTCCGGATCGCATACAGGGGCAACGACTGCACACTCGGGTCTCGAGGGCCCGCCGCCCTGTCACCCGTCCCCGATAGGATCACGGCGTCCCGCCATGCCCGAAGGAGGACAGGTGTCGCCAGCCCCCAGCCGCGCCCAGCTCGCGAAGCCGATCGCCGTGACCGCGGGGGTGCTGCTCGCCCTCGGCGGCGCGCTCGCCGCAGCGCCCGCCTTCGCGGAGGAGCCGTTCGACGTCGGCGGCTCGTCCGTGGTCGACCGCTCCGGCGCGATCGGCGACCTGAGCGGCATCGAGGCGGCCGTCGAGGGCGCGTACACGGCTTCGGGCGTGAACATGCTCGTGGTGTTCGTCGACGACTTCAGCGGCTGGGACCCCGTCGACTGGGTCGACCAGGCCTCGAACCTGAGCGGCGCGATCGGGCAGAACGACGTGCTGCTCGGCGTCGCCGTCGAGGCGCGGCGCTACGGCCTCTCCGTCGCGCCCGACGCCGACTGGCTCTCCGACGCCGAATACGACGCGATCCTCACGGGCGTGATCGAGCCCTGCCTCCACGAGGACGAGTGGGCCGCGGCCGCGATCGGCGCCGCGGCGGCGGTCTCCGACGCGATGCTCGACCGCCCGATCCGGACCGGCGAATGCGCCCCCGCGAGCGGTGGCACCGATGGCGCCGCGACCGAGGGCGGTGGCGGCGGCGCGGTCGGCTGGGTCGTCGGC